>CAZJWS010000021.1:8376-11218 GCA_964549985.1 uncultured Candidatus Saccharibacteria bacterium
GTGAGCTCGCGGCTGGCTGTCTCGCGCGAGGCGTTAATAGAACTGGCGATATCCTGCTGGCGCAGCGGCACGTTGATTAAAATACCCTTGCCATTAGCTTCGCCGAACCGGTTTGCCATGGTGAGCAAGAAAGACACCAGCCGCTCGCGTACACTGCGGTACTCCAGGTTAATAATACGTTCGCTATGAATCCGGTACATTTCTACCGTCATATCCAACAGGGGAGCTAATACGCCCGGGTCGCTTTGGATCAGCTTGAGAATTTGGCCCCGGTCCACCCGCCACACCGAGGTAGGCCCCAGTGCTTCGTAGATAACATGCCGCTCCTGGCCGGTGATGGCCCAGATGAGTGGGAATACTTCATGGGTCTTACGGATGATAAGCAGGTTCTCCTCGCCATACTTGGTGATGTCGTAGGCCTTCACGAGTCCGGACTCAATATAAAAAACACCCGGCGGAGTCTCGCCGGGCCGAATAATAAACTCACCTTTTTTATACGTCAGGTTGGTGCCCTGATGAAACAGCTCCAGGAGTGCTGTTTCCTGATTTTCGCTCGCCAACATATATGGATTATGCCAGTCACGGCGCACCTTGGCAATAACAGAGAGTGTAAGCTTTCTTACAAATCGCTCGGGCGAGGAACCTCTGCATTGATATTTATCACACATGTACCGTGAGCTTAGGTACGGTCAACATGCCGTAAAGGGCCTATAGTGAGGGCACTACTAAGGGAGGTAGCAAATTATGGTAACTCACCACGAGGTACAGCAGCAGCTAAAGGCCATTGGTGCCAGCTTTCAGTTCTGGGGACGCTCGGAGGTGCGGGAGCTTGAGCATATTCTTGTGCCAAGCGAAACCATCAAGTACTGTATCAACGGCCGGTACGAAGGAGGCTTTGCAATGCTTTGTATCACCGACCAGCGTATTATCCTGGTGGACAAAAAGCCGTTCTATCTCACCCTTGAGGACATCCGCTACGACATGGTATCCGAGGTAGATTTTAGCCAGCGCCTGCTCGATGCAACCCTGAGCGTACATAGTGTCAGCAAGCGTTTACAGTTCACCGCCCTCAAGGCCCATTTGCTACGCAAGGCCACTGCCTATATCCAGAGCCGGGTTATGGAATTCCGCCAGCAGCCTATGATGCCGTCGTCCGACGTACAGACAGGTATGTCGTTTATCCAGACACCTACCGTTCAGACCAACGGGGCAGTGAATGCTTTGCAGCATCGAGTCACAAATCCGTATACCAAAGTACCACTTATGATGCGTCGCCGTCTCTCCCGCTTTTAGCAGGGAAGATATGATACTATAACGCTAATGCTGTATTTCAAAAACCGGGCCGAAGCGGGGCGTATTCTGGCAAAACGACTGGCTAAATACCAGGATTCCGATACGGTGGTCCTGTGTCTGAGCGAGGGCGCGGTGGTGGTAGGCGCCCAGATTGCAATGTCGCTGCACAGCGCCATGCTGCTCTACAAGATCAAGCACATCTTCTTGCCCAACGAGGCCGAGCCTACGGCCGGATTTAGCTCTACCGGCACATTCAAATACAATGACCTGCTCAGTGCCGGCGAAATTGAAGAAATTGTCAGCGAATATCACAATTATTTGGATGAGCAGCGCATGCAGAAAAACCACGAACTCAATGTGCTGCTGGGCAATGATGGCGCCATCGACAAATCCATGTTGCGGCATAAGAATGTCATCCTGGTGGCAGATGCGCTTATTAGCGGTTTTGCAGTGGCTATGGCCGCCGACTACCTCAAGACTGTTTCGGTCAAGAAAATTATTGCCGCAGTCGGCATAGCCAGCGTCAACGCGCTTGATCAGCTGCATATTCAGGCCGACGAGATGTGTGTGTTGGGCGTCACGCAGAATTTTATAGAAGAAAAGGGGCATTACTTCGAAGACCCGACCGAGCCGGATATAGAGGGCGCTATGAAAATCATGAATAATATCCGGTTTGCCTGGCGAAAATCAGAAGCCGAAGAGCCCAAAGACCGAGTATATCTATCCTAGAATATTGACTTTTTATCACTCTTATGCTATTATGTATAGGTAATGTTAGAAACAAACATACCAGATTATGAGTTGCCTCCAATCCAGGAGGTGCCGGTTGTCAACCATCGTAACTCAGACAAACTTGGGCGTGCCTTGCTGCGTATGGACGATGAGTCATTTGAACATCCGGCATTCAAAGTGGATGCCCCTCCAGTGCCACCAGGCTACATGAATCGTGATGTAGCGGGCAGTATTTCCCAGCGCTGGACACAACAGTATGGCGGTGGGTACAGAGTGTTCTATGAGAAGGCAGAGCCTCGGATCAGCTCGCAAAAGCACCAGGATGGAGCCATAGTAAGCCCCTTCGCCCAGATTCATACTGCCTTTGGCCCCGCAGAAACAGAGGCTATTTATGATGTCCTTGAACTAACACCTGATATGCAGAAGGATCTGCTAAAGGAGTTTGAGGCATTTCAAGGCAAGCAGCCGGCATATGACAAGCCCCATCAGTTCCCGATTGTTATAGGCGGAGAAGCAGTAGGCTCGAATGTTGCCGAGAGGTTCTCTCCAACTGTTTTAACCTACGCACCAATCGTTGCTAGGTTCAGGGTGCATTTGGATCAGCCTGGTCAATCAGTTGTCTTTAGGAATGGCTTCAATGTGTTCGACTTACGGGACCAGCCTAAACGGATAATGATGCATGATTTTCACTCGCTCGACCGCAAGGGGAGCCCTGTATATAGCTCAGCAGAGCCCGACTCTGCTCTTATCCGCAACTTCCAGGTTAGCTATGTGCTCCCTGTGGGCAAAGATGTCGCTACCGTAGAAGAAGAGCCTA
>CAZJWS010000022.1:0-11053 GCA_964549985.1 uncultured Candidatus Saccharibacteria bacterium
CAAAATGGCAATTTCGGCCGGACTTACGCCCGATCTGATCTTGGCAGCGATATCCTCGGCAATCCAGCCGTTTTCGGCAGCCGCCGAGTTAAATTCGTGCCGGGCAATTGTCGCGCTGGGCGGTAACTTATCTGAGGCTGCAACAATGTTTTTGCTAATGCCCTGCAGGTTATGGTGCAAGCGCGATTCGATCTGTTCGGCAATATTGTGCGCCACATGCAGAATATCGCGGTGCGAGCGGTAGTTTTGTGTCAGGTTGATAACTTTAACATCACGGAACGCAGCCAGGAATTGGACCATATTGCCGATGTCGGCGCCTTGGAAAGCAAAGATACCTTGATCATCATCACCCACTGCCATAACATTCGGGCGGCCTTCATGCACGGGGTGATCGGCCAGGTTACGGACCAGCTCAAATTGTACGGCATTGGTATCCTGGAATTCGTCCAGCAGAATGTATTGGTAGCGTTCCAGCAGATTGTATTTGAGTTCGGGTTTATCGTTGAGCGCCTGCAGGGTTTTAAGAATCATGTCATTAAAGTCATATTGGCCGGATTCGTCCAATGTCTTTTGGTAGCGTTCAAAAATACTGGCCAGCGACAGCATTTTTTCGCTCAATATCGGGTCGGTAAAAGTCCACTGGTTTGATTCGTCGCGGTGCAGCCACGAGTTCTTCCAGGCCGTCAGCGGCTTGGTCTTTTGTTCGGCAGAGAACTCAAGCGCCACGGCAAGTTCTGATGCTGCGATTTGGGCCAGGCTGCCCTTGCCTTCTTCCAGGATATCCAAAATACCGCTGAATAGCCCTTGGGCTTCGTCGAGCTTGCGCGGGATACTGCCAAATTGGTTGTAGAGTTCGGCAATCGGGCCGGACAGGGTTTGGCAGTCGATAGTGTTCTCGGCGGCGATGGCGCGCAGGCCTGCCGGATCGATATTGGCTTGTTTCAGATCAGAGATGGTCGAGACAATGCTCTTGACGTAATGCCGGGCGCTACGCAGTGCGTCGGTAAAAGGCAGGCTGTCAATTATACCTTTAACAATTTCGAGTTGGCCTAGTTCGTTTATAGGCCGTTCCATGCGCGAATCTTCGCCCGTTTCTAGGTCTATAGATACAAAGAAATCCGGATAGGCACGGATGATGTCGCTGGCAAAGCTATGATAGGTATTAATGTTCACATCGTAGGCATCGTCGCCGATCATAGAATTCAAGCGTTCACGCATGTTCAGCGCCGCCGCTTCGGTAAAAGTCAGGCACAGAATACTACTTGGCAGCGTATCGGTTTTCTGTAAAATATTGGCTACGCGGGCGCTCAGTAGCTGGGTCTTGCCCGTACCCGGCCCGGCCAAAACCAACAATGGGCCATCAATAGTATCGACAGCTTGTCGCTGCTCAGCATTGAGCTTCTCGTATATATCCCGATATGAATTCATTTACTACTATTTTACCCTGTTTTCAAACAAACTGTTTGAGATAAGCAATCTCGTCCATGAGCTGATGCGGATCTTTGCCCAGGTCCATCCGGCGGAAACAGCCAAGCGCATTCTTTATCTCCAGCTTGGCTTGTTCTTCTGGGTAGAGGGTGTCATCGTACCAAAAGAAAGGCTTGGTGAAATCAATGGCATCGGTCTTGAGATCGCCCCAGTTGGTGGGTTTGATGTGCTTGATACGCTCAGCGGTTCGGGGTTTGAGTACCGGCGTTAGAACTTGTAACGCCGTATTCTGTCCCCGCCAGCAATGCGTCGTAAGCCAGTAGGTGCTGTTGGGAAAATGTTTGAGAATGAGCTGCAAAAATTCATCTGCAAACGGTGCCGCATAGCGGTTGTTAATAAGCAGCGTATCGTCAATATCCAAATAGATATTCATCTACAGAATTATCGCACAAAGTCGGTGTCGCTGATGCAAAGTTCCAGGCCGTTGTCGATAAGTTCAAGAGTAAACAAATGATTGTTGAATTTATCCCAGATAAATTCAAAAGCGCGGAACTGTTCGGTTAGCATGTCTTTCTCGGCGGCGGTTTGACCTCGGTCGGGATGATATTTGGCTGCAAGTTTGCGGAAAACTTTGGCCGGCTGGAATTTGCTGGGGTCGGTTACTGCCTGACTGAGCAAAGACTTGATTGTAGTCTCTAAAATATTCTGATCCAGCTCTGACTTCCAGAATTTATTAGCCGAGACCATGAAAGGTGTAATGATGCGACTAAGGACGGCTGGCGAAGTTGCTTCTTCAGCATCTTTGCTTGGCAATACATGGATTGTGTCGCGTAGCGAGTTTGTCGTTGTACGCACGGAGGTTGCGTTTGTTGAAACTGTTTCTGTAAAAGCGTCATATTGTTTTCGGGCCTTTTCTTCAAAACCTTGCCAGTCCTGTTGGCCGTAATTGCTTCTTGGCTCTTGTCTTGCGTGAGTGTATTCCTGGCTTCCGAACTGCCCGACCAAATGCTCGTATTGTTCAAGAAATTCCTCCAGCCGCTCAGCATTCGTGAGATCCTCCAATTCCCTGCGCGCTTCATTGATTACGGCCATGCAGCGCGCCTTGAATTTGCCATGGCCGCTGGTACTGTCAAAGTCGCGCAGGGCAGCATGCTTAAACTGGCTGTTTGTTTTTGCTTCTTCATTAAGTTCCGTTAATTTCCTCGAGAGGCTGAAGAACCCTCCCAGCATCTTAAACGACAGTCCTGTCTCGTCAGTTTGATGTCCTACTTGCGGGGTCTCGCTTATACTCCTGAAGAAGCTCCCCAGCTTCCGAAGCCGGCTTCTTTCGGCCTGTTCTGGAGTCGCTTCTGCCTGTGGCATATCTTTGGCCTGGGCTATTCCTTCGTCGAGGGCGGAACTTAGCGCCTGATCAAAATCACGCAAATATTCGGCGATGTAGAACCGCTGGATGCGTTCTATAACTTTGGGTATATCAATTTTGAAATCTATGATTGGCTCGGCTAAAATCATATGCCGGTATTTTTGAAAAACCGCTTGGCGCTGCTGGCCTGACCATTGCTCAAAATCCTGGGCGATTCTTGTCCGCAAAGCTTGTTTTCGCGGATCGGCTCCCGAGGTGTCATGGAGGCCATTATCCATAAACCAACGCTCCAGGGCATCCTCGGAGCTATATACAATGCCGCTCCACCACTCAGCTCTTGTTCCGTGCAGCTTTTTATCGAGCGCTTTGTTGAGTCCGGAAGTTTGCTCGGCATAAATTTCTTGTGATACTTCAGGATCGTCTTCCAGATGGGCGAAACGTTGAAGTTCGGAGAGTGGCCGCCACACATTGGCGCGCTCAGTAATAAAACGGTCGCGTAGATTATGGGCGCTTTCAATAATCCGTGGCGTGCAGCCCTTTTCGGTCATGAGGCCAATGAATTCTTCGAATCGTCCGTCAAAAAGCTCCAGCGTTTCCAGGTCAAAAGCAGGCACGATTCCTTCGTCCCTGATGATATCCAGCGCACTGCCTGGGTTGTCCCTGGCAAGCTCCCGGCCCGTCTCATGATTCATAAGTGAATATTATATCATAAATCAAAGTATGATACAATATTGGACTGTGAAGGATAACATCTATCGATTCAATTTGCCCGAGGAATTGATTGCTCAGGCGCCTGTCCACCCGCGTGATCATGCGCGGCTGCTGGTGTATTCCCTGACAGATGGTTCTATTACCGATGACTATTTCTATAACTTGCCCAAGTATTTGGCGGCGGATGCCACGCTGGTTTTGAATAACTCCAAAGTCGAAAATTGCAGGTGGCTATTTGATGCCGGCCGGACAGAATTGTTTGTACTCGAAAAAAATGATCCCTACACGGTGCGCGCTATGGTACGGCCGGGCCGCAAGTTTAAGTTGGGTACAAAGCTGCCGCTTACAGAATGGTTACAGGCGGAAGTGACAGCGATTGATTCCGAGGGCATTCGCACTTTGCGGCTCAATGTGCCGCATAATGACGAGCGCTTAAAGGCTTATGAGCACATTCCCCTGCCCCCGTATATTGAACAGAATGATAAGTTGGCTGATGAGTATCAGACGGTATACGCCAAGCCGCCCGGAAGCCTGGCCGCACCTACTGCTGGGCTGCATTTTACGCCGGAATTATTAGAGGCATTAAAAACAAAACATACTTTTGCCGAAGTAACCCTGCACGTGGGCCTGGGTACTTTTGCAAAGTTGACTGATGAAAACTTGGTAACCGGTACTTTGCACAGCGAACACTATGAGATTACGGATGCCACGGCTTATATCCTGAATATTGCATCGCATGTGACGGCGGTTGGTACCACTACCATTCGTACCCTTGAATCTGTACGTCGGGATGCGCCGGAATTTAGTGCCGGGTTCGGCGAGACCGATACATTTATCCGGCCCGGATACCGGTTCAAGGCGGTGGACAGTGTAATTACTAATTTTCACCTGCCCTCCACGAGCCTTTTGATGTTAATAGCGGCTTTTATAGCTGATAAAAAGGGCTTGGATGAAAGCGCGGCCGCTGCCGAGCTCATGCGCATATACCGGCATGCTATCGAACAAAAATACCGGTTTTACTCTTTTGGCGATGCCATGCTTTTGGTCTAGGTAACGCAAAAAGCCCCGGCTTAAACCAGGGCTTTTTAGTATATAGAGTGCCCAATCACACTCCATCTTTTCATTATAGCACAGATTTAATAAAAAGTCAATGTCTGCAGTAAAAATTGTAAGAATTCTTACAATTTGCAGCAATGCTAATCTGTTAATCCCAGCGTCTTATAGGTGCAGTAGGCCGTTACGGTGTGCATCGGCCTTTGATGTGACGCTTACAATATTGCCCTGCTCATCAATAATATCTAGCAGCTCTTCGTTCATGAATCAGAGTATAGCAGAGACTATTCTACAGCGGCGACTTTGGTGGCACAGATTAGGCAGGCGTCTTCGCGCTGACTGTCGGCACGCAAACGGTCAGTTGCTTTCCACCATGGTTCGATGTCGCGGTAGCCGATCCAGTCGGCGGTCCGGCGGAACCACCAGCCCAGGCGGCCATAGAAATGTACTCTGCCCCACACGACGACCGCCCAGTTCTTGCCAGCTGGGGTAACATAGACCGGCTTTTTAGGTTTGTAGGCGTAGGGATTCTTGCCGTCGGCATAACGCTTGAGATTCTTGGTGACATACAGTGCATCGTGTAACGCGGTTTGGGCCATGCCGCTATACGGCGTGTCGGCATTGTCGCCAATCACAAAGATACCCGGCCAGGCCTGCATGAGCTGGTCTACTTGTACCCTGCCGTTTTGGGCTAACATGAAATGGTTGTCCTTAAAAAACGGATTGTTGGCAATGCCGGCGGTCCAGATAACAGTGTGGGATTTGACCGGTTTGCCGTCTAGCATAAGGGCGTCGGCCGAGGCGGCCTGGACGGGTTTGCCAAAGTAAATCTTTACTCCAAGTGAGCGCAGGCGTTTTGCCAGCGCCCGCGAAACGCTAACCGGCATACGCGGCATGAGGCGCGGTGCGGCTTCTACTAAGTCAATGTGCGGTTTGCGCTTACCTTTGATACCGTGCAGCTTGGCCAGTTGCTTGAGGTAGTCCGGCAATGCGCCGGCGAGTTCTACTCCTGTCGGGCCACCGCCAATAATAATGTAGTGCTCATCAAAGGCACCTTTCTCTTGCAATTGTTTGTGCAGGTGGGATTTAAAGGCCTCGGCATCATGCAGAGACTTGATGCCGAATGAATATTCGGGCATGCCGGGGATGCCAAAGTAGTTGGTGACGGCGCCCAGAGCCAGGATGAGGATGTCGAATTCGAGCTTGCCGCCGCTGGCAAGTTTGAGCGTTTTGTTCTTGCGGTCCAGCTTGCTGGCGGTGTCCACGACAATTTCTATGCGCTTGCCGGAGAACAGTTCGCCCAGCGGGATGGTAGAGACTACTTTGCTGCCCCCGGTGGCGGTATGGTACATCATGGGGAAATACTCAAAGAACGGTTTGTTCGCCACTAAAGTTACCTGAAAATCCGGATGGCCGGCTAGTTCCAGCGCAGATTTTACTCCGCCAAAACCGCCGCCTACTATTAAAACGCGCTGTTTTTTCATTACATATTCTTGTTTAGGTTATTTTGCTTATGGCTACAGTATACATAATTCCTACGCTGAACATAAGTGTATTGCACTGGCTGGCCGAAACGGTTAAGCTTAAAACAATATATGCAAGATTTTGTTACAAAGCTGCGGGCGGCGGGGTTTGCTGGTGAGACTGATAATTCGGCCAGCGCCAAAGACTTCTATAGCCACGACGCGAGTTTGTTCGAAATCCGTCCGGAACTGGTGACTTATCCCAAAAACAGCGCTGATGTACAGAAGCTGGTCAAGACGGTTATCAAGGAACGGGCAAAGAATCCATCCCTGAATATCACGGCTCGTAGTGCCGGTACGGATATGTCCGGCGGTGCTATTAATGAGTCGATTATCGCTGATTTTACCAAGCATTTTAATAAGATTCTCAGCATGTCGGCTACGGCGGCCAAGTCGCAACCCGGTGTGTACTACCGTGATTTTGAGAAGCAGAGCCTAAAACATGATGCGCTGTTGCCGCCCTACCCTGCCTCGCGCGATATGTGCACTATTGGCGGTATGGTCAATAACAACTCTGGCGGCGAGAAATCCTTGCAGTACGGCAAAACCGATAACTTTGTAACCGAGCTGAAGATCGTCTTGTCGGATGGTAATGAATATACGGTCAAGCCGCTGGACCGCAAGGGCTTAGAGGCCAAAATGAAACAGAAAAACTTTGAGGGCGATCTGTACCGCAAGACATATCAATTGCTTGAGAAGAATTATGATATTTTGCAGGCGGCCCGGCCGAAGGTAAGCAAAGATTCAACCGGTTACCACCTGTGGGATGTCTGGAACCGCGAGACCGGTATTTTTGACCTAACCAAATTATTTGTAGGCGCCCAGGGTACATTGGGTCTGACGACCGAGATGAAGTTCCGCCTGGTGCCAGCGCCAAAACATTCGGGTACATTGGTGATTTTCCTAAAAGATCTCAAAGACTTAGGCAAAATGATCAATGAGGTCATGAAACACAAGCCGGCAACATTTGAAGGTTTTGATAATTACACATTGATGCTCAGCTTCCAACTTTTCTTTAGCTTCCATAAGCTGATTGGTTGGGAAGAGACTATCAAGCTGGCTTTTCAACTAATCCCGAATGCGATCATGTTGTTCCGTGGTATTCCAAAGATGGTTTTGCTGGTTGAATTCAATGGCGAGACACCGGAAGAAGTTGCACTGATGGTACATAATTTGCGTCAAGACCTGAAGAGCTTTAAGCACAAGGCGGTGTTTGAAGAGAATGAGACCGAAGCCAAGGCCAAAAAATTCTGGATTATGCGCCGTGCCAGTTTTAAGTTGCTGCGCGAAAAGGTCAAAGACAAGCACACTGCTCCATATATTGACGACCTGGTTGTGAATCCTGAGCACTTGCCCAAATTCCTGCCACAGCTTCGTAAAATCATGAAGAAATACAAGCTCTTGGCTACCATAGCCGGGCACATGGGAGACGGCAATTTCCATATTATCCCCCTTATGAAGCTCGAAGATGAAAAAGAGCGCGCCAAGCTGGAGCCCAGCATGAAAGAAGTCAATGATCTGATTTTGAAGTTCGGCGGTTCTTTAAGCGGCGAGCATAACGACGGCCTGGTACGCGGGCCCTGGCTTGAAGAAATGTATGGGCCGAAGGTAGTAAAACTGTTCCGCGACATAAAGCACATCTATGATCCGGAGAATATCTTCAACCCGCACAAAAAGTCAGATGCGACATGGGATTATTCCTTCAGCCACGTGCGCGACCACTTCTAGTTTCTAGTTTCTGTGGCTGCAAGCCGGCGGCGGGCGAGTTCGTTGAGGATGCTGACAACGGCAAAGAAAACAATGCCGGTCATGCAGGTGCGCAGCACTGAGGCATTGTTCACGAATATCAAGGCGATGCCGCTCACGAGTGTTGCTACTGCAAGTGCGTAGCTGGATGCAAGCTTTGCGTTGCCTGGGCGAACAAAATTAACGACGGCCAGTACAATACTGCTGAGCGCCAGAATTACGTGCAAACCCATAAGCATAAGTCCAGTATGCTCTGCGCTAGAATCAAATGCAAGTGGGCGTGCTACCCTACAATACCAACAAGTGCGATAAGACCAGAGAAGATCATCAGGGTGAGTAGCGAGTAGCCAAACATCTTGCGGCCCCACTTGTCAGTGGGTTTTTGCTGGTAGTCATTCAGCGCTACGTACAGCCAGTACAGCCCCATGCCAAAGAATACAACGGTAACCAGTACGCCAACGCTGCCCATCATAGCAAATATCATGAGCGAGACCGTGAAGGCTAGAATAGAGACCATGATGCGTTTCTGGGTGGTCACATCACCCTTGCGTAGCGGCAAGACTGAGATACTTGCAGCCGCGTACTCTTGGGCGCGAAACAAGGTAATGGCCAAGAAGTGTGCCATTTGCCAGAATACCATCACGAGTACGAGTGCAAAAGCTACGCTGTCGAATGTGCCGGTTACCGCCGTGTAGCCAGCAGCAATTGACGCAGCGCCAGGCAGGGTGCCGATCTCGGTGGCAAACTTGGTCTTGCGTTTAGCCCAACCGTAAGCGTAGACATACAGCACTACTGCTATGAGGCCGATGGCAGCGGTGAGAAAGTTGGCAAAAACCCAGAGCATAATCAAACCGATAATACCAATGCCATAGGCAAAACGCTGAGCATGCGGAATTGAGATCTTGCCGGTAACAAGCGCGCGTTTTTTGGTGCGCTCCATGTGCCTGTCGATATCGATATCCATAATATTATTGAGTACGCAGCCGCATGCTATGACTAACATGGTGCCAAGACAAATTAGTACAAAACCAAGCCAATCCACCGAACCATCCGAAGCAAATAAATAAGCTGCGGCAGCAGTCATGACATTGGAGCGCACAATCCCCGGCTTGGTCAGTGCGATATAGTCTTTGATTTTCACTTGTAATGCCCTCTTGTTATGTAATGATACAGACTTGCCCGGCTCTATTGAGCCCGCTTACTGATTGTTCAAATATTCACTGAGCATAATTTTACATCATGTCTTCAAAAGTCCGAAGAGAGCATGCTATTATGGTTATGTTATTTGGTTCTAATATAAAAGTTCATGGCAAAACATACCAAAAAATCACATTCGGTCAAACCGATCCTCTTGACAGTTCTGGGCTTTGTGGCCTTGAGCGCGATTACCCTGTGGCTGTTGCAGGGCAAAGATATTGCCCTACTGAATCCAAAAGGTTTTGTAGCTAATGAGCAGTTTAGATTACTGATCGTCTCTACCTTGATTATGCTTGAGATTGCTATCCCGGCCTTGTTCCTTTTTTATTATTTTGCATGGCGGTACCGCGAAGGTAATGAAAATGTGGCTCGTGACCCTTCGGCAGGACAGGGTCCGTTCATGAGCGTAGCTATCTGGCTGTTCCCAATTATCACTGCCCTGCTCTTGGTTATTGTGCTGGTTCCGGCAACTTTCAAACTGGAGCCGCAGCGGCCAGTCAATGGTGCCGAAAACCCTATGCGTATCCAGGTGGTGGCGCTGCGCTGGAAATGGCTGTTTATTTATCCTGAGCAAAATATCGCTACGGTTAATTATGCTCAGATTCCGGTACACACACCGGTGCAATTTGAGCTTACAGCCGACGAGACACCGATGAGCTCGTTCTGGATCCCGCACCTGGGGGGCATGCTGTACGCCATGACTGGGCACTCTAACCGGCTGAATCTGCAGGCGGATACACTAGGAAATTACGAAGGCAGCGCGGCCGAGATTAACGGTGCTGGTTTTGCGGCGATGAGATTTAATACGCGGGTCAGCACGCCTGAAGAATTTGACGCTTGGGTGCGCCAGGTGCAAAGCTCGCCGACTGCACTTACATCCGAAGAATATCAACAGTTGCTCGCTCCAAGCGAAAAGCATCCGGTTATGCTTTTTGCTAACCCGGATCCGGATTTGTATAGTACTATACTCAGTAGATACACAGGGTCACACGAGCACGAAGTAGTGCCGGTGCATTATAAAGGGGCGCATTAGGTTTATGAGGGAATTCTTGATAGGAAAATTGAACGCCGACTCATTGCCGCACGAATGGTTTACCATTGCCGGCTCGGTTAGCTTTATCCTCATGGGTCTGGGTGTGTGCGCGTTTATAACCTACAAAAAGCGTTGGGGTTGGCTGTGGCGCGAATGGCTGACATCGGTTGATCCTAAGAAGATCGGTATTATGTACTTTATTGCCGGCGGGCTTATGCTCCTGCGCGGTGGCCTTGATGCGATTATGCTTTGGTTGCAGCAGGCGCTGGCCGGCTCGGGACACGGCTATCTGTCTGCTGATCACTTCCAGCAGATCTTTACTGCCCACGGGAATATCATGGTGTTCTTTGTGGCGATGGCGCTGATCTTTGGCCTGATTAATTACATTGTGCCGCTGCAGATTGGTGCACGCGACTTGGCTTCGCCCTTTATGAATACGCTTGGTTTCTGGTTGTATATTGCTGGTGCGGTGATGGTTAACATGTTCTTCTTCTTGGGTAATGAGTACGCTGGTGCTGGCTGGCTGGCCGTTGCTCCCCTATCTGGTAAAGAATTTAGTCCGGGCGTGGGCATGGACTACTGGATCTGGAGTTTGCAGATATCCGGTATTGGGACAACCCTTGGTGCCATTAACTTTATTATGACCATCCTTAAGATGCGTGCACCGGGTATGTCACTATTCAAAATGCCGCTGTTTACATGGGGTTCGCTGTGTAGCATGGTGATGGCAGTTACGGTCTTTCCACTGCTAACAATGACTATATTCCTGCTGTTCTTTGACCGCTATTTTGGTACGCACTTCTTTACGACTACGGGCGGCGGTAACGCTATGATGTATACCAACTTGATTTGGATGTGGGGACACCCGGAAGTGTATATTCTAGTGTTGCCAGCATTCGGAGCTTTCTCGGAAATTGTAGGGACCTTTAGCCGCAAACCGGTGGCGTTCTATAAATCCAATGTGGTTGCGCTGATTGGTGTGGCGTCAATTGCATTGCT
>CAZJWS010000023.1:0-1792 GCA_964549985.1 uncultured Candidatus Saccharibacteria bacterium
GGTAAAGATTGGACTGGCTTCACGCGCCAGGCGCATGTAGTTTGGGCGCTTGTCTTTGGCCATGGCAATCGTCATCTTCTCGGCCTCTACCGCATCACCGGGTGCCAGCACTACCATATGCGGCAAAGCACGCATAATCGCAATGTCCTCGAGCATTTGGTGGGTTGCGCCGTCCGGGCCCACGCTGAGGCCGGCATGCGAACCAATCACTTTCACCGGCTGCTCGTTCAGACAAATTGTTGTACGGATTTGCTCCCAGTTACGGCCTGGACTAAAGGCGGCATACGATGATACAAATGGGATTTTGCCCATAGCCGCCAAGCCGGAGCCAACCGTCACCAGATTCTGCTCAGCCACACCAATCTCGACAAACCGCTCCGGAAACGCCTCTTTAAACAAGCTGATTTGGGTAGACTCAGTCAGGTCAGCGCAGGCTGCCACGACATTTTCATCCAGCTCGCCAGCCTTCTTAAGGCCGCGACCAAAGCCCTTGCGTGTCGGCTCTTTCTGAAGTTCGCCATTCAAGTCCACCAGATGCATATTCATGTCCGCACTCCTTTGACTAACTCAAGAACATCTTCCTTAACAATGCGATTACTAAAAATTGCAAAAGGATCATCAAGATCCGGCCGATCACCGGAACTGTTATAAAAACAGCCGCCGGCTTCCTCCAACAAGAGCACCCCCGCGGCAATATCATATCGCTTCGCAATACCTGTAACGAGTATTTCTGCTACCCCTGAAGCTATTGCCGGAATATCAAAGACCGCGACGCCAAGAACCCTTGTTGCGCTTGTGTAATTGGCCAAATTCAGAAGGATTTCTGTTGAGGCATTATTCTTATTGCCGACCTTTGCATCGTAAATCACCATTGCATCACTGAGCTTTCGATTAGAAACCCAGACCTCTGATTTCTCACCTGTAAGAATGTTTTTATAATGCGCACCCTTGCCCTTTGCTGCCGTAAAATATTCTTGTGTAAACGGCCGGTAGATAATCGAGTATATAGGCTCGTCATTCTTAAGCAGCGCCAGCTGGAAACCGCACAGTGGCAAACCGCGAATAAAGTTGTTGGTGCCATCAATCGGATCTACCACCCATAGATAATCACTCGTGCCTTCAACCCCGGAACTCTCTTCACCATAAAAACTGTCATCTGGGAAGCTTTGGAGCACCGTTTTGAGCGCCATAGATTCAATATTTTTATCGAGCTCGGTAACAAAATCATGCTTATCTTTTTCAGCTATTTTAAGCTGTTTATGAAATAGATCAAGCATCATCGAACCGGCATTAGTTGCGATATACAAGGCCAGGTCTTCACGAGTCTGAGTCACTTGTGCAGTTTTACTCATGCTCGCTCCTGATCTTGCCTTGAAGGGTGCGTAGATCCTGCAGGGCTACCCTGGCCTGATCTTCTTTTTTGGGATCGCCAGGCATGTCCTGTAGCCCCGGAGGCGCACCGTGCCAATGGAAGTCATACTCCATAAAGCTAACACCTTTGCCAGGAACCGTATGGGCGATAATCATAACCGGCTTGTCGGCGATTGCCCGGCCCATGGCACAGGCATCAATCACATCCTCGATGTTATTGCCGTCGATTTCAATCACGTGCCAGCCAAAACCCTCCCACTTCATTTTGAGATCATCCAGCGGCATGACATTTTCGGTGTTGCCATCAATCTGGATATAATTGCGGTCGGTAATAGCAATAATATTATTGAGTTTGTACTTGGCCGCCAGCATAGCAGCCTCCCAGACGTTGCCTTCGTTCTGTTCGCCATCGCCCATCACC
>CAZJWS010000023.1:1802-10757 GCA_964549985.1 uncultured Candidatus Saccharibacteria bacterium
TACCCGGACTCGAGAACACCAGCGGCCCCCTAGGTGTTCTCGAGTCCGGGTAATTTCGTACGCTCCGGGTGGCCCTGTAGACGGCTGCCAAATTTGCGCAGCGTCATGAGTTCTTTGCGGTCAAAATAGCCTGCTTCGGCCATAGTGGCGTACTGCACCGGCACGCAGTGGCCGTTACTCAGCAGAAAGATATCGCGCTTGTCCCAGTCGGGATTCTTGGGATCATTCTTCATGATATCGAAGTACAGTGCCGTTAAAATATCTGCCAAGCCAAGCGGTCCGGCCGAGTGGCCCGAGCCGGCTTCTTCCAGCATCTTAATAATATCCTGCCGGATTTGGTTTGCTTTGAGTTCGAGTTCTTGTAGTGTCATGTTTTTGCTTTTTTAGCTTATGCTTGTAGTCTATCAGAAAAGAATTATTATGTGTATAGAGAGTTAAGGAGGAAACATGAGCGGTAAGGAATATCTCGACAGGCTTAATCAGCAGCGCAGGACCGAAGACGAAATGGTTTTAAAAGCGTACAGGCGTTTAAGTGAGAGGGGCTTAAAGCCGCTCCAAACCGCAGGCGTTGTCACCATTATTGAGTGCATAGAAGACACATTACCTCAGGCCGGGCTTGTTTCGAGTGAACGCATAAACCTAATCCGCTTAGTAGCCGGCGAACTGGCTAGCCCGGAATTATTTGATAGGGATATGGGCTTCACACCTAGCCGTGTAGAGTACGATCCTCCAACCACCGCAACGCCTCAAATAGAAAGTACTCTTTCAAGGTTAATTGGTGAAGATATCATCAATCTAGTTGGGTACCACAAAGAGGATCCAAGCATTCTTGGCCGGGAAGCCCAGGATATTCTTGCCCAATACACAGCTCCAGCGGCAGGTTAAACCAAATCTGCGAGCTCTTCGTAAGCCCTCTCAGGATCATCTGACTTCTGGATAAATCCGCCCACGTTCAGCACGTTTACGCCGCCCTTGGCTAGTTTGGGGGCGGTTTCAATGTTAATACCGCCGTCCCAGCCGATTTCCAGTGTTGGTTTCATGGCAATAAGCTGCTGAACTTTATCGAGCAGCCCCAGATCTACCGTACCGCCGTAATGGCCCAGGTCGCCGCTGAATACCAGCACGTGCTCGAGCTGGTCCAAATACGGTTTAACAGCTTCAGCCGGCGTATCCTTCAGCAATGCCAGGCCGCGGTGGATACCTAGGCCCTCTAGTTCATCCAGAAACTCCCTGACCCCTTCGGCCTCGGCATGGATTACTGCCAAATGCGGCTGCTGCATAATCACCGCCTCGATGTGTTCCAGCGGATCACGGAACATAATATGAAAATCAATAACAGGCCCAATCGGCCACCAGGCATCCTCGATAGGCACCAGCTTGGTTGGGGCAAATACCCCATCGGCAAAATCAATGTGAATCCTGTCCGCAAACTGCGCCACGCGCTCAATCGATTCCCGGTAATGTTTGGGGGTAAGCGTTGTTACCGTTGGACAGATTACTGCCATGAATCCTACTCTGCTTTGGTGAATTTCATTGAGGCAAGTGCGGCCAGTAGTTCTGTATCATCGGCAAGGTCAGCATATTTGGGTTGATAGTATTCCCTGCTGGCAGCAAGGTCTGCGGCAGAATAGATTGTAACACCCAGGTCTTCATAGGCGTTGTATCCGGCAGTATTGGTACAGACATCTGTGGCACTCTCGCCTTCCTGCATATTCTGGATAGCGGCCGGGGAGTTATCCAACACCTCAAGGCTCAGACCCCTCATACGATCATAGCTGGTGTCTTCTGTATCATAGTCATACTCACGGAATTCGGCGTGAGTAGTCTGCGTTGGTATTTTCTTAACCAGCGTAAACTTCACCGTATCCGGATCACATGACCCGCCTTTGCCGTAGAAAGTCTCCAGGATCAGCACATTACCCTTGGCTGTCGTGTAGGTGTCCTTCACCAGCACCAGTCCTTCTTCATCATCAATAGGCTGGTTTTCTGTCTCCAGCTTCCATGAAGAAGGAATGATTAGGCTAACCGATGCCTTTCTTACTGCTGATGTAAAGATAATATCCTTGGTAACGGCGGCTTCATCCTGTGCAGACTGCGAAGTAGCCTGGCCAGTGTTATTTGCACTTGACCCGGAGTCCTTACTTTTATTCATAAATAAAAAGTAGTAGGCAGCACCTGCAGCAAAAAGCACCAGCACAAGGATCAGGAGAACCAGCTGGGCCTTGCTTTTCTTTGGTGGTGCGGGTGGCGGCGCAACCGGTGGTACAGGAGGTTGCGACATAGACTGCGGGGGTGATGAGGGCTGAAAGAATTGCTGTGACGGGGGAGGAGCCTGCTGGCTACTTGGCTGTTCGGGCGCTGGCTGATTTTGCTGGTTATCCATGTTATAACTCCTGTTCGGTGGCTCGACGCGTCTGCAACGCGTCGATTATTTGTTCTGTTTACTTCATTATTCTACACTCAAGCATAACCGTTTCAGAAACAGGGGTCAATATCCCTTATTTGTTTTGAATAGATGAGATGTAAGCTAATTTACAGGGGTGATACTTGACAGAATATTGACAAGTGTGATATAATAGTAAGATATGGGCTTACACAATTCAGATCCACGTCTGTCGCTGTATGACAAGACCGAACTCACATTCCAGCAGGTAACGGGCGAACTTGATGTGGACCAGGAAGTCACTTACCTCTCGGTGCATCCGGACGCCATCTCTCTGGAACCATTTTTTGACCCCGGCAGTAGTTTTGAAGCCGACGAAGTAGCCCTTACTTCTATCGAGAAACATGCGCCGATGTGTTTTGCAATCGGCATTGATTTATTCAAAGGCGGGCTGCATTATGCTCGTCAGGCGGATCTGCTAGGACCAAAAGGATCAGAAGTAGCCGCCGGGCCGCATAACCACCTAATAGTCGCCGCGCCCGACACCCCACCTACTGTTATGCATAATGAATATTTTGGCAGTATATACAATACCCTCGATGATGCCCGCACCCTGACCGCTGCTGGCTTTGCTGAAGTTCTGAGCTTCAACCGCGCGGCACGAATTGTCCAGCTTATTGAACGCCTGTCCGCCGACCACATTGACCGGCGACTCCTCTAGCCAAGCCTATCAAGCTCTTGCACGCGGCGATGGTGACGGGCTGCTCTGCTAAACGGTGTCTTAAGCCAGGTATCAACTACATCCTGCCAGAGTTCTGGTTTGCTGGCCATAAGCCGTCCTGAGAGGCACAGGACATTACTATCGTTATCGTTTCGAGTCATTTTGGCTTCGTGGGCGTCCCAGACCACCGAGGCACGGATACCTTTATGTCGGTTGGCGGCAATAGCTACGCCCTGCGCACCAGTGCACACAATGATACCGCGCGGCTCAGGATCCGGACTGGTCAATACACTCACGGCTACCTTGGCAGCAAACTGGGGGTAATCATCATCTGGATCAAGTATAGTGTTGCCTTCGTCCTCAACTGCATAGCCGGCTTTTTTGAGATAAGCCTCTACTTGCTCCTTGAGGTGAAATCCACCATGATCAGCACCAATGTAAATCTTCATGAGGCTTTGCTCCATGAAGATTCAGAAGACAGACAGCTGCCTATTCCTGCAATTCTGCAATTCTGCAATTCCATATTCCTACTCATGGTGCTGGTGGCCATGATGTTCGCCGCCCGCCATGTGATGCGAACTGTGATGGCCTTTTTTGTGCAAATCGCGGCCGGTGTCGGCTACCACTTCTACCAGACGATTGCTATAGCCCCATTCGTTGTCGTACCAGACCATAACCTTGGCCAGGTTGCCGCCCACGACTTTGGTCAACAGCAAGTCAACCGTGCCGGAGTGGCTGTTGCCGATGTAGTCCGAGCTCACCAATGGCTCTTCTGATACGCCCAGGATACCTTGGTAGAATGGCTCTTTGGCGGCTTTGCGGAAGACATCGTTGATTTCTTCTACGGTAGCGTCGCGGCCAAGCAGCACCGTGACGTCGCTGATGGATACCACGGGGGTGGGAACACGGATACTGAGGCCGTCGAACTTGTCTTTGAGTTGCGGCAGCGTCAAGGTCACGGCAATAGCTGCGCCGGTAGTGGTTGGCACAATATTCTCGGCAGCATTACGGCCCTCGCGCAGATCTTTGGCGGGTGCATCCTGCAACACCTGGCTGGCTGTGTAGCTGTGCACGGTGGTAAGCAGGGATTTTTGGACGCCAAATTCTGCTTCCAAAATAGCCATGACAGCACCCAAACTGTTAGTAGTACATGAAGCATTGCTAATAACCTCAGTTGCACCCTCGAGCTTGTCGTCATTGGCACCGAGTACAATGGTATCTACGCCATCAGACTTGGTTGGGCCAGAAATTACTACTCGCTTAGCGCCGGCTTTGATGTGTTGCTCGGCACCTTCTTTGTCCGTGAAGCGGCCGGTGGACTCAATCACAACGTCCACATGCATATCCCGCCATGGTAAGAGGCTAGGATCTTTCTCTGCTGTTACCTTAACCTTGTGACCATCAACAATCACATGGCTATCGTCATGCGTGACTTCTTTGCCATAGGTACCGTAGTTACTGTCGTGCTTAAGTAAATATGCCAGTGTCTTGGTATCGGTCAGGTCGTTTATTGCAACGATTTCTATATCGCCGCGCTCAAAAGCAATTTTAAAGGCGTTTCGGCCGATGCGTCCGAAACCATTTATCGCCACCCTTGTTTTCATGTTTATAAAGTCTCCGTTAGTTTTTATCTGTTGCCTAACGGTATTGTATAAGCGTAAGCGTGTTTAATCAACACTTAACCCGCAGCGGGCAGGAGATTGTGCGCCTTTATGTAACCAAGGGCATTAATCTGACGTTCATACTCGAACTTTGCAGGCACTTCGGCCAGCGGAATCCAGTCAAAAGCGCTGTGCTCATGGCTCAGTACTGGGTCCTGATTTTGTACGCGCGCTACAAAATACACCCAAATGACATTACCCTTCTCTGTCATATCGCTCGTTGCATACACAATATGGGCATTTGCGGGATCGATGGTAATCCCGACTTCTTCTTCAGCTTCGCGGATCGCCGCAGCCAGGTAATCTTCACCTTCGTCAACTGCTCCTCCTGGTACATCCCATTGCAGAGGCCGGCGATCGTCGGTCTCGCTGCGCTGGATTATCAAAATCTGACCATTCTCATCAAACAAGACCATTTTGGCTACAACGCGCGTAAGTGCACTAGGCATCGCTCTTCCTCCATCTCGATTGACTATCTGCTACTAGGTGTTGAGTCGCCACCTTACCCCTCGGTAGACCCAGTGTATACTCATGCCCTTTTGCTTCTTTAAAAAGTTTTAGAAAACGTTTGATCGATACTATTATACCCTCAAGTTCTGCTTCCACTGGGGCGTGAACGCCAGTGGGTATCGCTATCGTTTTAGGATCTTCTTCGCCCCGATCTATGTACTCAAGACTATCAATTACCTCGACTTCTACGATTGCACCACGCGCATATTCTTGCTCTGTTACTATAAACACATCAAGCGGATCACCGTCTGGAGCAAGTGTGTCCTGCAGAAACCCATAGTAAAAGGGCCAGCTGATCCCCGCAGGTAAGTCGAATTCTTTGAAAATCCGTCCCGAAGCATTTTGTTCATACTTTTCACTTGAACCAGGCAAGTTTTCGACCAAAGCTCTCAACATCACTCCACCTCAAACTCAACCACTTCGATGATTGGGCCCTGGTAGGTTATGCACTCTGTCAAGTCTGCACCTCACCTGCTTCAGCTAAATGAACTGCAGCGCCTGCCTCTATATGGACAAGCGAACCATTGAATGCGTGATTAATCATGAAAGATGTTGGTCCTGCTACGCCACCCTTTCCGGGTACCACCCGCCTCTCAGCTTGTTCTGTAGCGTCGGTATGATGAGCGTCGTCGCTTGTACCTTCGAAACTCGACCGACCCTCTTCCGCATTTGTCATTGCTATTGCTCCGTCCAGCGCTTTTGGCACTCTTTGATGGTTGCCTTGGCATCCGTTACATTACCCCAGCCGAGTACCTTGGTGCTGCCAGGTTTTTTGAGATCTTTGTAGTGATTAAAATGGTGCTCGACCTGCTTCTTCCAAGCATCAGAAACATCATCAATATCCTGGATAGCATTGCCCCAATGGCGGTCATCATCGGCCACACAGACAACTTTGTGGTCCATCTCCCCATCGTCTTCGAAATTCATAATACCGACGATACGGCCATTTACTTTTACGCCCGTTGGCACCGCACCATCGACAAGCAGTAAGACATCAAGCTCATCACCATCTTCATCTAAGGTTTGCGGGATAAAGCCGTAGTTGCAGGGCTTGTTAAAGATTTGCGGCTCAACACGGTCAAGCTCAAAGACTGCAAGCTTGCGGTTCCACTCGATCTTCAGGTTAGAACCCTTTGGAATTTCGTTGATAACGTTTATAACACCGCCATCTACATCGCCCGCATCAAATGTTTTATTAAAGTCGCTCATCAGTTTTGTACTCCTTAGTTTCCAGGGAGTATTGTACACTATTTCTAAGATGTTAGTCATTGGTCATAGAGGGGCTCGTGGTTTGGCGCCGGAGAATACTTTGGAAGGCTTTAAGGTTGCCCTGCAACATAAGGTAGATGGCGTTGAGTTTGATGTGCGCGTAACCAAAGACGGCGTGCCCGTGTTGATGCACGATGACCATATACCAGTAGGCGAGAATTATCTTTATATTGCTAAAGCTCCGTTTAAGGAACTCAAGGCCAACTATCCGCAGCTTGCTACCCTTGAGGAAGCCCTGCGCTTGCTGCACAACAAAACCAGGCTCATTATAGAAGTAAAACCAGAAGTTTCTATCATCCCGGTAACTGATGTGATTCGTAACCGTCTGCGTAACGGGCTCAAGCCCGAGCTGATTACCATATCGTCCTTCGACTTCGGCTTGCTTCGCCACACTCGTGGTTTGCTGCCTGATATAGCCGTAGCGGTCAATGAGAAATGGTCTGGCCTGCGGGCCACTCGCCGCGCCCGCAAATTAGGCACGCCCTACATCACCATGAATCAGAAGTGGTTATGGAGCGGATTTATCAAATCAGTCGCACGCCGCTACAAACTGTCCACTTACACCCTCAACGACCCCGCAAAAGCCGACAAATGGTCAAAGGCCGGCCTGCATGCCGCCATTACTGACAACCCTCAATCCTTGGCATCAAAATAGTAATGGTTGTGTTGTAAGTTAATCGACAAGCGCCTACAATAAATCTTGATACTAGCTTGGAGGTGTATATGGCAAACACACGTACTAAATCTAAGTCAAAGACAAAATTATCGATTTTACTCGCAATGGCCATGTTTGTACTGGTCGTTGACACTTCACTCATGAATGTGTCGATATCGGCTGTTGTGCAATCGCTCAATACCACGGTAAGCGGTGTGCAATCAGCTATTGCGCTGGAAGCGTTGATCTCCGCAGCCTTTATCCTAATCAGCAGTAAGATTGGCGACCTTATTGGCCGCAAGAAAGCGTATATCATTGGACTTTCTGCATACGGTGTTGGCGCCTTGGCAATGACTTTTGCCCAAAGCTTGTCGAGCATCATTATCTTCTGGGCAATTATCGGTGGCC
This sequence comes from uncultured Candidatus Saccharibacteria bacterium, assembly GCA_964549985.1. Lineage (GTDB taxonomy): Bacteria > Patescibacteriota > Saccharimonadia > Saccharimonadales > JACDBH01 > CAZJWS01. The sequence goes on from CAZJWS010000023.1 coordinate 9,410, forward strand.
TTGGGGCTTCTTTGCTACTGCCGGCCATGCAGTCGCTGATCCATGGCAACTTTGAGGGCAGAGCTCAGAAGAAAACCTACGCGCTCGTCGGAGCCGCTGCTGCCATTGCCGCTGCCGTCGGCCCGTTGCTGGGCGGTTTTATTACCACCTTCTTATCTTACCGGGTAGCGTTTTTTCTGGAGTTTTTGGTCATTGCGGTCGTTCTACTCGGCAGCAAGCTTGTGAAGGATGTGGCTTATACCGGTCCACGACAGGTCGACCTAGTGGGTGCTGTTTTCTCTGTCTTGGGCATGGGTGGCGTAGTACTGGGAATCTTGGCTTGGCAGGAAGGTGCCGAACGTGTGGGTGTATTTATTACCATCGGCCTCGTGATGCTGGGCCTGCTGGCCTGGTGGCTGGTTAAACGCGACCGTGAGAAAAAGAGTCCGCTCATCGACCCCAAACTTTTTAAGTTTCCGCACTTCCGACTCGGTATCTCCGGACAGATGATGCAAAATATTGTGCTGGGCGGTGCCATGATTGCCTTGCCAATCTTCCTGCAAATCTCGCTGGAGTACAACGCTATGAAGACGGGCTTGAGCATTGCACCACTATCGTTGTCTATGTTTGCCGTGGCACTCATGGCCGAAAAAAAGTTTACCCACACTCGTACTAGCCGAATCATCAGGTATGGATTTAGCCTAACTTCTATTGGGTTACTCCTACTCCTGCCCATTGTGCCGCGAGCAGAGTCTGGCTGGGTATTATTTGTGCCTCTGCTTATTACTGGTTCCGGGCTTGGACTGCTGGTTTCCCAGCTCAATAACTACACATTAGCCCCTATTGACGAACGCAGAGTCAGCGAGGCTGCTGGCGTAAACTCGGCCGCGGGATCTTTTGGTTTGTCATTTGGTCTGGCCATGGCCGGTGGTATTTTATTAGCCATACTAGCAACCAGCTTTACCCATCTCACCAACCAGAGCACGGTTATTCCTACTGGTCAAAAAACTCAAATTGCATCAGAACTCGAAACTAGTGCCGAGGTTGTAAGCAACACACAATTGCAAGCAAATATTGCCAATCAGCCTGCTGATATTCAACAGGAAGTACTTGCTATTAACCGTAAGGCTACTCACCGTGCACTACAAGTAGCACTGGTAATTCCTCTGCTTGCTGCCCTTATTGGTGTGATAAATGCGTTCAAGATGGAGAAGTTGCCAGATCTGAAGCCAGCAGCCGACACTGAAGCTACTATGCTTGGGTAGAGATAAGCCCTTAGCTCATTGCTGTTCTGGACAGGTACTACTTCCAAAGTGTCAAAATAACCGAGTTGATAGCCATTACCACCAAGAAATAGGTGCTATTGAGC
>CAZJWS010000024.1:0-7372 GCA_964549985.1 uncultured Candidatus Saccharibacteria bacterium
TATCGCAGTTTGGCGTAGCTACCAATGCGGCCGGGGGCTATGTCGTAACCCTGAGCGGTAATACCTTGGCGGCGGGTAATAAAATTATCCAGGCACTCAGTGCGCCCACGGCAAACACGCCGGGCACGTCGCAGTTTGGACTGAATCTACGGGCCAACACTAATCCCGCCAACGGTCTTGATATGTCTGGTGCTGGAATCGGTACCGTGAGCTCTGACTACGACACACCGGATATGTTTAAGTATGCCGATGGCGATATTGTGGCCTCTTCAGTCACTGGTACTATGTTTAATACTTACACCGTAACGTATGTGGTGAATGTGCCGCCGGACCAACCGAGTGGCGTGTATAACACAACAATCGCCTATATTTGCACAGCGGCGTTTTGATGTTACACTAGGTCTAATTGCTAATGGTTTCTAACAAAGAGGGGAGTTTATGAGAAAGTTCTTAAGGGTATTTGCGGCTTTTGCAGTGCTATCTGGCCTGTTGATTTCACAGCTGGGTCATCTGAACGCACAGTCCAATGCACTGGCTATTTCACCGCGCAAAGACTATACCCTGAAGCCTGGCGAGAGCGTGAACGACACGCTCACCGTTACCAACCGCAATAATCAGGAGACATTGAACCTAAAGCTCACTGTTGTGGACTTCCAGGCACAAGACGAAACGGGTACGCCTCAGCTCATGAGAAATGTCACTGAGCGCACCGCCTGGTCATTAAAAGATTTCATCGACATGCCAGAGCAGGTCACAGTAGGCCCGGGCGAGACAGTGCGAGTACCTATTACCGTCAGTGTGCCATCCGGCACCGGTGCAGGCAGTTACTATAGCGCTATTGAATACGCGGCCATTAGTCCTCAATCTGACCAGCAGGTGAATATCTCTGCCAGCGGTGTCAGCCTGGTGTTTGTAAAAGTACCCGGCCAGGTCAAGCAGCAACTAACCCTGCTGCAATTTGGCGCCTTTGTACCTAATGAGTCAGGTCGTGATGGCTCTTTTGCCGGCCTATACTTTGGCAATCGTCCGCGGGTGCTATCCTATCGCTTAAAAAACGATGGCAATGTTGCCGAACAGCCATCGGGCAGCATTTTGGTCAAAGACTTTTCCGGTAAGGTTGTGTATGAGATCAAAGACGCCAATCCAAAAGACCAACTGGCACTTCGCGGCCAAACCAGGCGGTTTGACGCATGTATCAACCCAGAGAATGTAAGCCAGACACTCCAGAGCGGTTCGGATGTGAATGCCGTAGTCTGTGGTGATACTGAGAAGTTTACCCCTGGCCGCTATACTGCTGAGCTGGCAATCCTATACGGCGAGAACGGTAACGAAACCCGCGAGATTACGGCCAAAGCCAGCTTCTGGTACCTGCCATGGTGGTTTGTTGGCTTGGTTGTTGTCGGATTACTAATCGTAGTGGGTGTGGTCCTGTACATTGTTCGTCGTGTTAAGGACGCCCGTAGTCGCAAGACTCGCCGGCGCTAGTAAGCACAAGCGTTTCAGGGTATTATAGGTGTAATCACCTATGAAGAAAATAAAAGGTATCTTTGTTGCAATACTGGCGGTATTAATAATACCGCTGGTGTTTGCGCCGCTGGCTGGTGCACAGCAGTCTACGCCTACACCAAACCCAAGCGACCAAGGCATCGGTATGGAAGGCCGCATTCAGCAGCCGCCCCCAACTGATGCGCCCACCATCTCTTTGCCTGCCGACGGCACGGTTTATCAGGAGATCCCAATCACCGTAACGGGTTTGTGTACGGATACTTTGCTCGTGCGTTTGTTTAAGAACAATGTCTTTGGCGGTTCGGCCATATGTGATGGCGGCAGCTACGAGATCCAGATTGATTTGTTCCCCGGTGCCAACGAACTGGTGGCGCGCCAGTATGACGAGCTGGACCAGGCAAGCCCGGAGTCAAATAAGCGCAACGTCACCTATGCTATCGAGGTGCCGCTTATCCCAGGCTCTCCTGATCAGGTTGCGCAGCGCATTACGCTTACCACTAACTTTGCCCGCCGGGGTGCCGACCCGGGCAAGGAACTGACCTGGCCTATCACCGTCAGTGGCGGCCGTGGCCCGTATGCCATCAGCATAGATTGGGGTGACGGCAAAAATGATCTGATGACACAAACATCGGCCGGCACCTTTGATATCAAGCACATCTATGACAAGCCTGGTGTATACAAGGTGCTGATCAAGGCTACTGATGCTGATGGTGTTTCTGCCTTCCTGCAACTGGTTGGCGTAAGTAATGGTGCCATTGGTACCGCCGGTGCTGAAGACACTGCCGGCCCTACGGTGGTACGTACCCGCGTGCTTTGGCAGCCAAGCGTCATCATGTTTCCGCTTCTACTCAGCTCATTCTGGTTGGGCAAAAAATACCAGCTCAAGCGTGTCCGCTACCGCATGAAGCACAAAATCATCCCCATCGACAAATAAGCTATTTCAGAGTGATATGCTGCAGTCCGTCACGGATTCGGTTTTTGTCTGCAGTACTAACGCCGGGGTCAGCTATTTGAGCCAGATGACTATCACGGCGGGCCTGGACGGTTTCTACATGGTTCCTGGCTTGGGGCGAAACCAGCATGCTCTGGGCTAGGGCACTGTGTAGTTTGTAGAGTTCTTCCGCCTGTGTATCAAAAGGAGCGCGACTGAGTTTGCCTTGCTCATCCCGCAAGTAAAGCGTGGTGCTGACCGCACTACCCAGGCGCCGCATTCTTGTTACCGACAGACGGGGCAAGCCTTCTAATAGGTCAGGATTGAGCAGGCTCAGGCGGTAATCTGTGGTTTGGGATGTTTTGGGCTCTCTTGTTAAAGTCACGTGGCCAGTTTGGCCATTGGTGGGCTCGTTGATTAGATTTGCTGAACCCAGGGCGGCACGGCTCTTAATATTCAATAGACTAATACTTTGTTGCAGCACATTGAATCCTATCGAAGGCACAATTTCAGGATAATGAATCAGGATCAGTTCGTAGGTGTCGCTTGCCTGGATAAGCTCGGGTGCCTCAAGAATATGCATGTAAATTCATTAAATCATAGTTATGGGGTTTAGCCACAAGTACAAAGCCCACAAACAAAAAAACCTATCACACCACATTCCAAGGCCAGGCCTTGGAAAATTTGGAAAAGGCTCGTGAGTTAATAATCTGCGAGCTCGTACTTTATTTCATCAAGTATTGCTTTATGGGCTTCGTAGTCTGCGACGAAAGCCATGTATTCCTGACGGCCATTGAACATAGTAAGAATACGCGAGGGCTTAACCCAGTCTGCTGAAAAAGTACTAGCAAAGTACGGGAGACTTGACCACCAGTAAGTCTTATATTGACTTGGATTAAGGTGAATATAGCGCGATACGTGCTGGATGTAAGCATCTGACGATATATGCGATGCTTTGAACCTTTCCTGAAAAAGGTGTCCAACTCGCTTGTACTTTTTGTTGAAATACATTGTATAAGCAGTGCAGACGGAGTTCATAAGTTTCGTAATAGCAGTTTCATCGTCTTCTTGATAGAGGAGCATATGAAAATGGTTTGGCATCAGGCAGAATGCGACTAACTCAAGATCATTAAACTTCTGAAATGAACGGCCCTTTTTATCCCTGATGTCTTCGGGGGAAAGGTGTCGCTTGAGGAGGTAGAGAAAGTAGGTATAATCATCATTATCCTGAAAGATAACCCGTTTCTCAACCCCGCGATTGTACACGTGATAAAAACTTTCTTTTGCAAAAACTTTTCTGGAATTTCTACTCGGCATTAAAAAAGTATACCACACCATATTCCAAGGCCAGGCCTTGGAATTGTAGTTTTTATGGTAAAATATGTTAAATGTCGAAGAAAGTTTATGTTGGTTTGAGTGGTGGGGTGGATAGCTCGGTCACTGCAGCTTTGCTTAAGGAGCAGGGCTATGATGTCACGGGCATATACATGAAGAACTGGAGTCAGGATTTGCCTGGTTTTGAGTGCCCCTGGAAGCAAGACTTTCAAGATGCCAAGCGCATCACGGTGCAACTTGGAATCCCGTTCAAAATGTATGATTTTGAGATCGAGTACCGCCAAAAAGTCGTGGATTATATGCTCGATGGCTACAAGTCCGGACGCACACCTAATCCGGACATTATGTGCAACCAGGAGATCAAGTTTAAGCTGTTTTTAGAGACAGCGCTTGAGGATGGAGCTGATCTGGTCGCCACCGGCCACTATGCGAAAGTTGCCAGGTTGGAGGGTGAAGGGTCTAGGGTGGAGTTAAGAAAAGCAAGGGACGACAATAAGGATCAGACGTATTTTCTCTACCGGGTGACTGAAGAAGCACTGCAAAAAACTCTGTTTCCGCTGGGTGATTACACCAAGCCCGAGGTGCGTGAGTTGGCTAAGAAGTTTGGGCTGGTGACCGCGGCCAAAAAAGAGAGTATGGGCATCTGCTTTGTGGGCAAAGTCGGTATCAAAGAATTTCTGTTACATGAGCTTGGCCCGCAAAAACCGGGCGATATTATCGACCAAAACAGTCAGAAGCTGGGCCAGCACGACGGCGCGATATTTTATACCATCGGCCAGCGCCACGGCCTGGGTGTGGGTGCCGGCCTGCCGTACTACGTGGTGGGCAAAGACATGGCCAAGAATGAGGTCTATGTAACGACGCAGCTGGATGATGAGCGGCTTTGGAGCGAGACCCTCAATCTGGCAGACACCCACTGGATTAACGGCCAGCTGGCGGACGGCGCAAAGGTGCAGGTCCGTACTCGCCATAGAGCACCTCTGGTAGAAGGTACGCTACATATAGCGCCATATGACGATAAAAATAACAAAACAACACCATATGTAGTGTTATCAGAAGAAATCCGCGCCCTCACCCCGGGCCAATCAGCCGTTATATATGATGGCGATGCAGTCTTAGGCGGCGGGATTATTGTATAGGCGGTGCTACCCAATCGGGTGCGAGTCTGATCCCGCGATCAGCTAGTAGCCTGGCAGCGCCGGCGCCGTTATCATTCAGATCTTTCGATTTGTCACTATTATTTAGGTATACACCCTGCTTGTTTTCGTGGACGATTCTGCCCACCATACCAACGCACCGGCTAAGACGTGACTCGGCCACATCCGCAGAGGTATAGGTACGGTCAATCACAGACCGGCTCACCGGACCAATTGAGACGTAGCTTTCGGTTATTGTGGAACTTGAGATGTACCGAACAGAACCAATATTTGAGTTACGTATCTTTGTGCCACGTATAATTTCACTGCCACCCCATATCATGCTGCCGATAACAACAGCGCCTGGCTGAATAATGGTGCCAAAATCAGTCACAAACACGCCCTGAAGTTTATCGGGATTTTCTTCGCAGGCCTCAATGGTTTTGCCGCAATATGACCAGATAATGCAGTTGTTGCCCACCTTGCGGTAAAAGTGCTTGCCTCTGCCTTCGAGCCTTTCCTCCAGTTTTATCAAGGCCTGGCCCATAGCCTCGACATCACCGCCAAAGCGTGTATCGGCCGTGTTTTGTAATAATTCCAGTTCGCTCTCAAAAACTTGCATAGCCACATACTAAATCAAAACTAACTTTTTACCAAAAATACAGCTTCAGATAAGTGTAGGAAAATCTATTCTGCTGGAGTATGCTTAAGCTAATGTTTTTTCGGAAGACAAACTGCAGGTGGCTCGTAATAGGCTGTGTAGCTAGCGTGCTGTTGCTGGCGGCTGTTGGTTTTTTGCTGTACAAAAACCAGACAGAAGATACGCAGGGTTTGCTTGGTGGTCTTGAATTGCCAGGCGGCGGCTCGGTTGAGTCAGCGCATGAGCCAAGCCTCAAGACAGAAGAGTTGGTAACCGGACTGTCTAATATCTGGGATATGGTGTTTGTTGACAATAAGACAATGATTTTTAACGAACGTAGCGGTGATTTGCGCGCAGTTAACATCGAAACCAAAGAGGATTGGCTCATTGTGACTGTACCAAATGTCCGTGCCGAAGGAGAGGGCGGACTGCTTGGACTGGCTGCGGATAGCCAGTTTGCAACCAATCGCTACCTGTACGCCTGTTATAACGCAGATGGCAATAGGCGTGCCGTGAGGGTGACACGATTTAAGATTGGTGAGGACAATAAGTCGGCGTCGGAGTTTACCGATATTATCACCGATATTCAGAGCCAGGGAGGCCGTCACTCGGGCTGCCGTATGCAGATGGATGCAAACGGCAACTTATGGATTGGTACGGGCGATTCTGCAATTGGTTCTGCACCGCAAGATCCAAAATCTTTAGCGGGTAAAGTCCTGCGGGTTACCCGTGATGGTAAAGGTGTTGAGGGCAACATGGCCGCACCATACGATAACCGTATTTATAATATCGGCCACCGTAATATTCAGGGAATCGTGCTGATGAAAACGCCTCTCTCGAATGGTGCGGTTGGACTCACTGCCGAACACGGACCTGACAACCAGGATGAGATCAACTGGTTGATGCCGGGTAATTTTGGCTGGGATCCGGAGGGCACGCGCGGGGTATATGATGAGTCGGTTCCAATGACTAATAAAGAAAAGTTTCCGGACGCGATCGAGTCAGTCTGGAATACGGGTAACTCGACAGCCGCTATATCAGGCATGACATTCTTAACTGGTACGCGCTGGAGTGCATGGCGTGGCTGGCTGGCAGTGGCAACGCTCAAAGGCCAGCACGTGCGTTTACTGCAGATCAATGGCGATGGTTCGGTAAAGGCAGACAAGAAGGTTCTTACCAACTTTGGCCGCATTCGTACAGCAGTAGAGGGCCCGGCTGGTGACTTGTTTATTGCAACAGACAACGGTAACAACACCGATAAAATTATTCGGGTTATTCCTGAATAAAACCAGGACAGACAGATTTCTTCTCTGTTGGCAAAATACTCTACCTCTGTTATATTAAGATAATATGACAGCACAAGAAATCCGAAACGCTTACTTAAAATTCTTTGAAGACCGCGGGCACAAGGTAATTCCGCGGGCACTTTTAGTGCCGTATAACGACCCGACAACTCTGTTCACGGGCTCGGGCATGCAGCCGCTCATCCCCTATCTGCTGGGCGAGACGCACCAGGATGGTACCCGGCTGGTCGACAGTCAGACTTGTCTGCGCGCTCAGGATATTGATGATATTGGTGATAATCGCCATACAACTTTTTTTGAAATGCAGCGCAACTGGTCTCTGGGTGATTACTTTAAGGCCGAACAATTGCCATGGTTCTTTGAATTCCTGACCGACAAAGCGGGGCTTAATCCGGATAAGCTATTTGTAACCTGTTGCACGGGATTTCCTGAATATGGCGTGCCAAAGGATACAGAATCTGCAGAAATATGGACAAAGTTGTTTAGCGAAAAAGGAATTGAGCCTAAACAAGTAGACATT
>CAZJWS010000024.1:7382-10652 GCA_964549985.1 uncultured Candidatus Saccharibacteria bacterium
AAGAAAATGGCTATAAAGTTGGTGAACAAGGCGGCCGCATATTCTTTTATGACGAAAAAAACTGGTGGAGCCGGAACGGTGCACCGGCAGATGTAAAGGTGGGCGAACCGTGCGGGCCAGACAGTGAAGTATTCTTTTTGCTCGATAGCGTCCAGCACGATACAAGATTTGGCGAACACTGCCACCCAAACTGTGACTGTGGCCGGTACATCGAGATCGGTAACTCGGTGTTTATGGAATACTTACGAACTGAGCAGGGTTTTGAGAAACTTCCTAAACAAAATGTTGACTTTGGAGGAGGCCTAGAGCGAATTGCGCAAGCAGCAATAAATAGTGCAGATATGTTCAGAATCTCATTGTTGTGGCCAATTATAGAATCGCTCGAGAAACTCAGCGGCAAAAAATACGAATCGCACACCGCCAGTATGCGCGTGATCGCCGACCATCTGCGGGCCGCTGCGTTCCTGGCCGTAGACGGTGTCACCCCCAGCAATAAAGAACAGGGCTATGTTATGCGCCGGTTAGTGCGCCGGGCTATCCGCTTTGCCTTCGACCTGGGGATCGAGCAGAACTTTTTACAAGAAGTTGTACCGGTTATCGCCGATCTGTATGAGGCTGATTACCCCGAAGTTAAAGCAAATCGCGACAAAGTCGCAGAAATTTTGCTGAAAGAAGAAAAGGCCTTCCGTCAAACTTTGCGCAAAGGTATCCGGGAACTTGAAAAGCTCAAGAGCGGCGGGCTGACTGGTGAGGAATTGTTCAAACTGTATGATACCTATGGATTCCCGGTGGAATTAAGCATTGAAGAAGCGTTCAAGCAGGACATTGCAGTGCCTGAAAACTGGCGCGAAGAATTTGATACCAAGATGGCCGAGCAACGGACCCGCAGCCAGACGGCGGCTAAGGGTACCTTCAAGGGCGGCCTGGGCGGACAGACTCTGCAACACAAGAAATACCATACGGCCACACACCTGATGTATCAGGCACTGCGCGATGTCTTGGGCGACCACGTGGTGCAGAATGGTTCAAACATCACCGAAGAGCGCTTGCGTTTTGACTTCAGCCACCCAGAAAAAGTCACCCGCGAGCAATTGGATGAAGTTGAAAAAATCGTAAACGAACAGATTGCCAAAGATCTGGCTGTGAGCTATGCCGAATACCCCACCGAAGAAGCTACCGGCCCGCTTGGCGCGCTCGGCCAGTTCGGCGACCGCTACGGCGCGACTGTCAAAGTCTATAGCATGAAAGATCCCAAGTCTGATCCGAAAGTACGCCCCTTCAGCTTCGAGATCTGCGGAGGGCCGCATGTTGACCACACTTTACAATTGTTCGAGGACGGCAAGAAGTTCAAAATCGTCAAAGAAGAAGCATCCAGCGCTGGCATCCGAAGAATAAAAGCAGTATTAATATAAGGAATACACTATGGACAAAAGCGGAAACCCGGCCTTGGGTAAATCGGCTATCGAACGTATCGGCGAGCTAGAAGCCACCGACCGCGCGACTATCGGCGGCACAATCATGAAGACAGTCGTTTTATTGGCGATGGTTTTCTTGGGTGCATTCCTGGGTTGGCGCATGGCTGCAAATATGGCAGCAAATATAAATACAATACTGATAGGTGCGAGTATTGGAGGTTTTGGGTTGGCAATCGTAACCGTGTTTGTACCAAAGATCTCACCATTTACGGCACCGATTTACTCATTGCTGCAAGGTTTGTTGCTCGGGGCGGTTTCCCAGGTGCTTAACGAAGTCTATGAGGGTATTGCGCTTCAGGCGCTTTTATTAACCAGCGGTGTCTTTGTGAGTGTGCTGTATTTGTACGCGACACGTATGGTACGGGTAACCGACAAACTTCGTTCAGTCATTATTATTAGTACGCTCGGAATTGGCCTGTATTATCTGGTAGCCTTTGTAGCCAGCTTATTCGGTGTGGCAATACCGTTGATCTACGACACGGGCGTATGGGGCATTGTCTTTAGTCTGATTGTGGTGTTCGTGGCGGCCTTGAATCTGCTGCTGGATTTTGCTTTTATTGAAAAAACAGATAAGGCCGGAGCACCAAAAGTGTTTGAATGGTATGGCGCATTTAGTTTAATGATCACCCTTATTTGGTTGTATATAGAGATATTGCGTCTGATTGCGAAAGCCCGCCGCTAGTATGGAAGTTCACAAGCGAGATGCTTATTATCCGCCAGGGAGCGATCAATACGAGCCCGCGACCGAAGTTATTTTTGATCCGAATGATCTAAATGACCAGGTTCGTCAGCGGCGTCTGAACGAGCTGTTGGATCGCAGCCCGTCGGTGCAGGGGTTGTACCGTGCCGGCAACGAATATGCTAAGGCCGGCGGCGTGATGTTGCGCGGCATTTTGACGCACAAGCGGGTGTTGGATTTTCTGACAAATTATCGTGTTGAGGTGGATGTGTCAGACAAATGCCTCTAGCCGGGAGTGTGATAAAAATAACATTCCAAAGCACTAGCATTTCATTTTGAGAGGGCGTAGGCTAGTGGGTAAGAGGTTTTAAAATAGAAAGGTCTTGCATATGTCTATGTCTGCATTTTGGTCACGAGCTGGTGTAGAGGGCATTCATTGCGAAATCGGATATGATGAAGGCTCGCTGCCGGTTGATGCGGCTCAGCCAACCGAGTTCGAAAAGTGGCTAAAGGGAAAAGGGATTGAAACCGTGCCGTATATCGGCAGTACAGCAGTGTCCATTGAGCCTAATGTATTTGTGGAAGAAGTTCTACCCGTATTAACTGAGTACTGCGATGGCGGCGTACAGCGCACTGATGGTTTTGATCCATACTGGGTCTATCAAGGTGGTATATCCTTGTAGGGCTTGTATCGGCAGAGTTTCAATCCTTATGCTAAAATAAGGGGTATATGTTAAAGAAGTTGAAGCGTCCATCCCTTGGCCGTTCTAAGCAGTCCGAACCTCAAGCGCCCGAGTACATTATCGGCTTGGATATTGGTACCGAGAACGTCAAAGCACTCATAGGCCGGGTTAAGGGCGATGAAATTGAAATTATCGGCGTGGGTCGTGCACACCAGCATCTGGCCGACATGGCAGCCGGTGCCATTGCAGATATTGCTTCGGTGGTGAGTAATTGTGACGAAGCCCTGGCGCAAGCCGAAAACATGGCTGGGGTGAATGCACGCAGCGCAGTGATCGGTATTGCTGGCGAGCTTGTCAAAGGCACCACTACCACTGTAAAGTTTACCCGCAAAGACCCCAAGCTGCCGCTGGATATGCCTGAGATTGAGCGGAT
>CAZJWS010000025.1:0-415 GCA_964549985.1 uncultured Candidatus Saccharibacteria bacterium
CCATAATAAAATGTCCCCACTCATGAATCAACACCAGACCAATAAACAGGGCCATCCCCAAAACAAAATAGAATAATGCCATTGTCCCTCCAGTATATAAGTTATATCAGCCGGGCGCCAGTTGTCCGGACTATTTTCCAAAGCGGCGGTGCCGTTTTGCATAGTGTAGCAGCACCGCCCTGAGATCTTGCTTAGTAAAATCAGGCCAGAATTTGTCTACAAACATATATTCGGCGTATGCTGCGTGCCACAGCATAAAACCACTCGTCCGGTACTCGCCCGATGTGCGCACCACCAAATCAATCGGCGGCAATTCGGGCGCATACAGCGCTTTCTCGAACTCGAGCACGCTCAAGCGCTTGGGGTCAACGTTGTGGCGTAGCAGCTTCTTGGCAGCATCAACAATCTCCTGCTG
>CAZJWS010000025.1:425-4400 GCA_964549985.1 uncultured Candidatus Saccharibacteria bacterium
ATGCACAGCGCCAGTGTACCAGCCTTGTTAGATGCAGTATTGCGAACAGCCTTGTCGATAGCGCTCATCACGGCTTTTGGCAGACCTTCGCGGGATCCTACAAAAAGAATCTTGACATCTTCTTTGTTGAGCTCTTCCAGGTTTTTCTCGACAAACTTGATAATCAGTTTCATGAGGTATGTTATTTCTGACTTGGAGCGGCCCCAATTCTCGGTAGAGAATACAAAGGCCGAAACATACGGTATGCCAAACTTAAAGGCCTGCAGGCCAATCTCCTTTAGCCGCTCGGCGCCTTCGTAATGGCCTTTGACTGATGGCAGGTTTTGGGCCTCGGCCCAGCGCCGATTGCCATCCAAAATAAAGCCCAGGTGCTTCGGTAGTTGAATCTTTTCTTTTTCGGCCATAAATATATTTAGACGGTCATGATTTCGGCCTCTTTGGCCTTTGCAGCGGCATCAACCGCAAGCTTCTGCTTGTTCATGAGGTCTTCAATTTGTTGGCTGAAGCGCTTGGCATCGTCTTCTGAAATATCTTTATCCTTCTTGGCTTCATTAATCGTATCCATCGCTTCATGGCGGACACCACGCAGCGCAATCATACAATCCTCAACCTTGCTGTTGAGCGTTTTAACAATCTCGCGGCGGCGCTCTTCGGTCAGAGCCGGAATCGGCACGCGTACCACACGGCCGTCGTCACTTGGGTTCAAGCCAAGCGATGGATTATCACGGATAGCAGCCACAATCGGTTGTAGATTAGTAGGATCAAAGGGAGTAATTTGCAGCAGCTGAGCCTCGGGAGCTGTAACATTACTGACCTGGTTCAGCGGCATGGGCGTGCCGTATGCCACTACCATCACTCCATCCAGCATGCCGGGATGAGCACGGCCGGTACGGATTTTTTTAAGTTCTTCCTCGAAGTGCTCCTGGGCTTTTTTAAATTTGGCTTCGGCTTCGCTCACAACTTGGGTGGGTGTCATAATACTCCTAAATCTTTACACTTCTATTCTACACGAGCTTTGCACTTAGTGCAGTCTGGAGTGAAAACCGACCTGTCCGTCCTGCCGGAAAGACAGGCGGGGCACCGGAACGGAGGCGTACACCACAGTACGGTGAGTACCGGAGCCGACAGGAATCCTTTTTGAATCAATCCAGAACAAGTCTGGCTTATTCCAAAAGGTCACGACTTCAGGTTTTCGCCCGGAATGTGCAAGTGCGAAACTCGTGTTTTACTGTATTTCACGGTGAATTGCTGTAAGCTGCTCCCAGATGGGTGTCAATTCTTTAATAATGACGTTGTCATTGCCAAGGCGCTCTGTCAATATACGAAGCCGTTCACCCCAGAATTGCAACCGGCCTGGCACCTTATGCCCACCAAACTTCTGTTTCATAAGTTCAGGATTTTCCTGGTACATCTGGATCATGTCCAGACTGTTATAGAGCATGTCGGCAGCACTCACCAGGCAAGCCTCCAGCGGCCCATTGGTAATCTGTTCTAGATACCGCCGATGCGCCTCTTCTTTACCGTACTGAGGAATATCGTGGCTCACCGTCTTCACAATCTCGGTAATTTTATCGCCAAAATCCTGGCGCATCATCGCTTCGCTATATATTTCTGGCGGAATATCCTCGATGGTGTCATGCAGCAGCCCGGCAATATGTACCGCTTCGTCATCAGTAGCCCGAGCCACAATATGGCTTACGCCCACCAGATGTACAATATACGGGATCTCGCCGTCTTTACGGCGGATATCACGGAACAAGACCGCTACAAGATCTAGCGCCTTTTTGTACTGTGGACTGAGTAATTCTGATCGCATTATTTCTTATTATAAACAAAAGAGCCTCTCATTATACGGGCTCTTTTGTAACGGTTTTATCTAGCCTTCCAGTTCGCCAAGGGCAATGCGGCTAAAACGGCGGACCACGATGTTCTCACCGAGCTTAGCGATGTGTTCTTTGACGTATTCGCCAACGGTTTGGTCTGGGTTCTTGATGAATGGTTGGTCCAGCAAGCACTTTTCGGCAAAGTGTTTCTTGAGCATGCCTTCTACGATATTTGGCACCATGTTTTCTGGCTTGCCTTCGGCCTTGACCTTTTCGGTAAATTCAGCAGCGGCCTTATCGCGGGCTTCAGCTGGAATGTTTTCTGAGCTGACAAATTCTGGATTGCTGGCAGCGATGTGCATCGCAATGTCTTTGACCAGGTCGGTAAAGACTTCGTTGCGGGCTACAAAGTCAGTTTCGCAGTTAACTTCTACAATCACGCCGATGCGGCTGTCGTGGTTATAAGTGCCCACGATACCCTGGCGGGCTTCGCGCTCACCGCGCTTTTCGGCCTTGGTCAGGCCTTTTTTGCGCATAGCTTCCAGGGCTTTATCGAAGTCCCAGTTAGCTTCCTCAAGTGCCTGCTTGGCGTCGGTCAGACCAACACCAGTGAGGCTCTTTAATCTTTTTACATCTTCAATGTTCATACTAATCCTTTCACCGTTTACTTTTTACCTTTTACCATATATTCACCTTTATCCGTTTACCGTAAATGGATCATGGTGAATGTACGGAAAATGGTGAATAGCTAATGGTAAATGGGCCTTCTAGGCCTTGGCTTCTTCTTTTGCTGCAGGTTCTTCGGTCTTATCGACTGGCTTGGCAGCCTTGGCCTTGTTTTGGCCGGCTTCGATAGCGGCTTTGACATAGTCAGCAATCAACTGCAGCGTCTTGATAGCGTCATCGTTGGATGGGATCGGGTAAGTAATCCCAGTTGGGTTCGAGTTAGTGTCGCAGATAGCGATGATCGGAATATTTAATTTGCGCGCTTCAAGCACTGCGTTCTTGTCGTGGGTTGGGTCGAATACAAATACTGCACCAACACGGGCGTGCATATCCTTGATACCGCCGTAGAGTACGTTCATGGCGTCGATTTCTTCCTGGAAACGCTGGACTTCAAGCTTGTTGTACTTGTTGGCCAGTTCGCCAGATTCCATCTTGGCTTCGAGGTCTTTGAGATGCTTGATACGGCCACCAATGGTGTTTTGGTTGGTCAGCATACCGCCTGCCCAACGCTCAGTAACGTATGGCATGTTAGTGTCTAGAGCCAACTTCTTGGCAATGTCAGTCGCCTGGCGCTTGGTACCTACAAATAGAACCTGCTTGCCAGCAGCTGAGTTAGCGGTCAGGAAAGCCAGGGCTTCCTCGAGCTTCTCAACCGTCTTGGTGAGGTCAATAATGTGTGAACCACCGCGCTTACTGTGAATGTAAGGTGCCATGGCTGGGTGCCAACGGCTGGTCTTGTGACCAAAGTGCGCGCCGGCAGACAATAGTTCTTTGATGTCTACGTTTGTGGACATAGTTTCCTTTCTTGCTTGAACATCGGCACTTTAGTGCAGTTTGGGATGAAAAGCGCGCACCGCAAGTGAGCTGTATTGGACATACAGTGAACGCGGAGCACAGCTTTTCGCCCAAAATGTGCAAAGTGCCAATGTTCAATCCTTGTTCTTCGTAGTGGGTACCCGCGGATCCCTACATAGGACGCCCGCAGGAGGATGTGTTCCCAAAACTGCTTAATTAATTACCTGTTTATTCTAACAGATGTGTATCTCTGTTGCAACCCCTATGCCTCTGCAGAAACAGCGGCTTCATACTGATCGGCAACACTGGCGGGCACAAAATAATACACCTGGCGTCCGGAGTCCTCATCTAATTCATTACCAAGAGCCAGTAATCGCTCATCCCTTGGCACAACGGGATGCCTATTACCCGAATTATAATATGTGTTTATGCGCTCTTTAACTGTCGGTGACAGTGATTGCTTAATATCCTGCACGCCTGGATCGTAGGTTCCACCACCAACAGTGGTTAATGAGTCTGCATAAAAAAGAATACGAAATTCAAGCGGTTTATTATTAGGATCATCTTTCTGACCTGAAGCCGATGAATAAGTCCTTGTTGTACTCCTGCCAATACGTTTGTCGTATTCTGC
>CAZJWS010000025.1:4410-6816 GCA_964549985.1 uncultured Candidatus Saccharibacteria bacterium
TGCATCTCTACTTGATATAACCGAAAGCCCATCGCGCTTAACGACAATCTCATCAGCCTGATCAAGATCAACATCTTTCCAGTGCACCTTATTTGTTCCATGAATCAAATAGGTCCACCCACGAGGCATAACAGGTTCAGTGACTTGTGATATTTCACCGATCCGTTTTAGGCCTGCAAGGGCCACAGTCTCGGCACCAACAGAAGGGGGTGTCTCGGAAATTGTGCCGTCTTCATGCCTATATTTATTTTGTATTTGCATTATGCAATCATATTAGCATAATCACTGTATTTTGTCAATAGTTGCCCCACTTCCCTGTTGACCAAAGCCAACAGATACGGTATACTAATCCGGATATGAAGAAAGACATCCATAGTAAAAATTACCGCCTCGTGGTTTTTGAAGACCTCAACAACGGCGCTAAATTTTTGACGCGCTCAACAGTTGCATCAGAAGAAACCACCAAATGGGAAGACGGCAACGAATACCCACTGGTAAAAGTGCACATTTCTAGTGCTTCTCACCCCTTCTTCACCGGTGAAGAACGCATTGTGGACATCGAAGGCCGCGTTGACAAGTTTAAGGCCCGTGCCGAAGCTGCCAAGAAAGCCCGCGAAGCTAAAGTCACCAAGAAGCCTCGCAAGACCGAGAACAAGACCGAGACCCAGAAAATCGGCGCTTAGCTACGATAGATTATTCAAACCGCTGTTCAACTGAGCAGCGGTTTTTATATACTTAGGATGAAATATGGAAGAAAAAGCACAAAATTACCGAGCTGAATTAGCAGAACTGGAAACCAAACTACAAGATCCAGGTGTTTTCAGCACGCCCGAGTACCCAAAACTAGCTAAGCGCATTAGTGATCTTCGGGAATTGGTTGAGCTTTTTGATGAAATCGCCAAGCTGAAGGGCCAAAGAACAGAAGCCGAAGAACTTGCCCGTGGCAACGACGAAATGGCCGAGCTAGCCCAGACTGAATTAGAAGAAGTTAACGCCAAGCTACCTGAATTAGAAGCAAAACTTCAGGAAGCACTAACACCGAAAGACCCAAATGATGAGCGCGATGCCATCATAGAAATCCGGGCAGCCGCTGGCGGCGATGAATCCTCCCTGTTTGCAGCCGAGCTGTATCGTATGTATGCTCGCTTCTGCGAAATACACAGTCTTAAGACAGAACTTCTCTCTGAAAGCCCATCAGAAGCCGGCGGGTTTAAAGAAATTAGCTTTAAAGTTTCTGGTGCTGAACCCTATGGAACACTCAAGTTTGAGGCTGGTGTACACCGCGTGCAGCGCGTACCGGCTACCGAGTCACAGGGGCGTATCCATACCAGTACCGTAACCGTCGCTGTTCTGCCTGAAGCCGAAGAAAGCGACATTGAGATCAAAGATTCCGATCTGCGCGTAGATGTCTATCGTTCCGGTGGTCACGGCGGCCAATCTGTTAATACGACTGACTCAGCTGTACGTATCACCCACATCCCGACCGGCATTGTGGTCACTAACCAGGACGAAAAGTCTCAGATCAAGAACAAGCTCAAGGCCATGGGCGTGCTGCGATCACGCCTTTTACAGGCTAAAATTGACGAAGAAAACGCCAAATTATCATCTGAGCGCAACAAATTAATCGGTTCCGGCGACAGATCAGAGAAAATCCGCACCTATAATTTCCCGCAGGACCGCATAACAGATCATCGTATCGGCTATTCCCGGTCAAACATCCCTGGTGCCCTAGCTGGTCAGATAGATGACCTACTAGAAGAACTTCACAAAGCTGAACATGAACTACTCAGTAAAGAAGCTTAGCTGTATAGCTACAGTGGTCGGGTAAGAACAAGATCAAGATTCGCGACACTATTTACATTTTGTACAGATATAGTGTTTGAACCATCACGGATGAGCGACAGCGGCACTTCTACGGATATTGCAACATACCGAGAAGGGTTTAAGTACGGTGTAAATGGAATAACGGTGCCATTTACGGTAATTGAAAAGGAGGTTGAGCTTGATGGTGCATAACCATTAAATGTCACATGAGCAGTGTCGGCTGATCCTTTGGTAACATTAGAACCATTTACGAATGTTGATGCAGACCTTGAAGCAGCGGGATAGGACACATTGTCGAAAGTAGCGTTTGCGGTTGGGCGTGTATTATCGGAATACTTCATAGACGCGTGATTATGTGATCCAAGCATAAAGTAGCCAACTGCTGGAATTTGCATAGTGAAGTTTCTCAGCCTTTTGAGTGGCGCAGTCGTACCCGCGTTAGAAGCCCAAAATTCCCAGCCACCATTTCCGTCGTAGCGTAGCTCTACCCTATTAAGCTGGCCCTGGGTAACAGTAACTGAATCAAGGCAGTTAGTTTCACAGGGCACGAGCGTTTCAACATAATTATTGTATTGCCGTGCT
>CAZJWS010000025.1:6826-10565 GCA_964549985.1 uncultured Candidatus Saccharibacteria bacterium
TGTTCCTGCAATTAAAGACCATAATGGCCAAGGAACTGGCCATTATGGTCTTTAATTGCAGGAACATTCACTGGCTGATCAGTAAATTCCACATATGGCCAACCGATTGGTGCGCCCGTTGCCGGTAAGTTACCATCGCCGAAAGAAACATCCATCGTGAAAGTACCACCAGTCCTAACGTCATACAGCCGATTAGATCTGATCGAAGCATCCCCATAATTTTGATCGGCTGTCACAATCCGTGCAGCGCCATTGACAACTGATACTGACGATCCACTATCCTGGTGGGCTGGCGCCTCAATGGCCATGTGCGCAAAAGACCAATTACTCAGGCTAGAAAAGGTATCAGAGAACATTCCACTTGCCGGGGGGATATACTCAGTAAATGCTACTGACGAGCCACCTGATGCATTAGGGTCCGAGACAGTCTCAACGTTCCCTGTAAGTGTGCCTTGCTCAGCTTCAAACTTAAAATTCGGTTGGGTAGCCTGAGCAAATAACACCCCACCACTGATAAGCACAAGCAGGCCGCTGAAAAACAGAGGTTTATTTCGGATACCAAAAATTATGCTTCGCATCCTTTTCATCTTAGTCATAAGCTTACTACGAAAAACACCAACCTCACAAGTGTGCAACCAATAGAAGCTACCAAGCAGGTCGAGTCAGTATCAAGAAGGCCCTTCCAGGTCTATTCGGCGCTGATAACGATGCTGTCCCAGTGCCAGGTGTAGCCATTTTCTACCCTTGAGGGGTTTTCGGCCTTGTCGGCATTGTAGGTCTTGTCCTGGATGATGAATACTTTGTTAGTTTTTGGGAAGGATTGGTTTGTCATAACAGTGGTGTGGGTTGTACCGCCGGGGCGGTCCTGGATCATAGATACGGTATTATTGCCGTTGTCTTTGAAACAAGTCTTGTAACGGGTAGCTTTATCAGTAATGTTACGGTTCCTTACCTCATGATTTTGGTACACCCACTGAGAGCCAGACGCAACGTGCCGCGAGCCTTCTGAATCCACAAAGATGTACTCGGCATTCTGCCCCACGGTAATACCGCTCATCTGATGGCCGGGGTCAAAGTAAATCAACGTAGGTTCGTTTGTAATGGCACCCCCCGGCAGGCCGCTTACATTCGTCCGGAACACATTGCTTAGGTATGTTTGTTCGGAAACCACCACCAAATCCCACCAGCGGCGGTTACCCATACCTGTAATGTTTACGTCAAAACAGATTTTGTTAGCCGATGGTGGGAAGATTTTGGCCCGGTTGTTTTCGCCCCGCGGCGTGAAGCCAAAAGACACATAACTACTGTTATTGAGCGCGGTCATAAAGTGTCCGCCAGCATTGGGGCACCAGTAGTTGTGATTTTGCCAGGTATTATTGCCTGTGATAGTGCGGTAGGTGGTGGGAGCACCGCAGTTAGCATCGTGATCTGCATGAAATGTCATAGCATTATGGCCGTTTGATGAACTGACTGGCTGGTTTGTGATACTTACGCCATCACCACCCTGTCCGAGCAGGCGATCCATACTTGCTGCACTGGCAAAGTCTTCGGACCACAACACACCGGTCTGGGGCGGCGTTGTGGCCTCGATAAAGCGCAGGTACTCTCCGCCCGATGCTAAATCATCTGCTGCACGCTCTACCTGGCCGTTGATTGAACCCGATTCAGCTTCGAACTTAAAGCCCCGTACCGCCTGCGCATATAGCAACACACCGCCAAATAATACTGCAACCACTGATATCAGCGAGATCTGGACCTTATGTTGCTTGATGACCCTTGAAAAATTCATAGAGAACCTAAAACCACTTACCTAAGTTGCCACTAGAATAACACTTTTTAGCCACAGAGCATATCGCGCTTTTGTTTTTTGCAGATACTTGTGGATAAAGTTGAATCTTTACTGCGCAGGACGTGTCAGCACCAGATCAACATTCGACACGTTAACCAGGCCTTGAATACTGACAGTATTATTTCCGTTATTAACAAGTGACAGCGGAATTTCTACCGAGCCGGGAACATTGCGCGAGCCTTGCAGGAATGGGGTAAACGGTACTACAGTGCCGTTAATAGTAACTGAGAATGAGCTATTACCTGTCGGCGCACGGCCGTTAAATGCCACGTGAGCCGTAGTAGCCGTACCCTTGGTCACATTCTGCCCGTTGCGGTACGAGGACGCAAAGCCACCTGCTGGATAGGACACATTGTCGTACGTTGCATTGCCTCTGGTGCGACTGCCGTTATCTGAATATTTGGAAGCGGCGTAGTTCATAGAACCCAACAGGAAGTAGCCAATCTCCGGCACCTGCATGTTCCATTCACGCAGCTTGGTGAGCGGCGCTGTGGTGTTCACGTTTGAAGCCCACAGCTGCCAACCACCATTGCCGTTATACCGTAGCTCAACCCGGTTGAGTTGGCCCTCTGCCATAGTAACCTGGCCTAAGCAGTTGCTTTCACCGGGCAGCAGTGTCTCGACATTGTTTACAAATTGGCGTAGAGGGCCTGCTTGCCAGGATATCGCACAGGTGTGCCAGAAATCATACATCATACCATTGCGTAAGCCCGTACCCGTACCATTATTGCCTATAAAATACGACGGCGCGTGTATTGGCAGATCAGACAAGGCTATAAACGGATTGCCTATGGAAGCTCCATTTGCTGGCAAGTTGCCATCGCCTAAAGAGACATCAAACGTAAACGTGCCACCGCTGCGTATATCGTACAGACGGTCGGAGCGGAGCGTAGCCCGGGCGTAATACGGCTCGGCTGTCGATATGTAGGCTCTGCCGTTATTAATAGTCGCTGTTGATCCGTTAGTAGGCCCGCCGTCCGCACCATAGTACCAGTGCCCAAAACTCCAATGATCAAGATTGGTGAATGTATCGGTGAATGTACCGCTGGACGGTGGCACTGGTTCGGTAAAAGCGATCATCGACCCCCCGGACGCCGTGGAATCCGAGGCTGTCTCGACATCGCCAAGCAGCGCCCCCTGTTCGGCTTCGAACTTGAAATGCACAAGCGTAGCCTGAGCAAAGGCTAAGACCACAGATAACAATACTAACACCAAAATAATCGCCGGCAACGCAAGCCACCGCCTATCAAACCACAAGCCCTTTACCCTCTTTGAGGCACCGATGTAACTCATACTTAAGCATAAGTATACGCCTCTGCCCTATGCCTGCAAGTATTTTGTCAGTGGGTCAAGAGATCAATATTGGCAGCAAACTGCCTACGACCCGGGAAAACATCCCGGTGGCTATTTAAGCGTGTTATCGCCGTTTCTAAGGTCTGCCACCGCTATATTTAGATACAACGTTAAACTTGTTACTACCCGGTGACTCCACGAATGCCGAAGTTTTGGTGCTACACTTATACATAAGATATGTTGGTACAAGAATGGCTGGATTTTGCAATCAGGCAACTCGAGACGAGCGGTATCTCCACCGCCCGGTTGGATGCTTTAGTTTTGCTCGAAGATGCTGTAAGTAGAGACCGAGCTCATCTATTAGCCCACCCTGACGAAGTTATTCCAAGGACCGTCCTTGAAAAACTAGAGAAACAGATTGAGCGCCGCAAAAAACATGAACCACTAGCCTACATCCGCGGCAAAAGCGAATTTTATGGCCGAGATTTTATAGTTTCACCCGCCACCTTACAGCCACGTCCCGAAACGGAAACAATCATAGATTTGCTACAACAAATCTATCAGGGTGGAGGGTGGAGGGTGGAAGGTGGAGTAATT
>CAZJWS010000026.1:0-10543 GCA_964549985.1 uncultured Candidatus Saccharibacteria bacterium
TGGCATGTGCCAAGTTGTCCAGAGGATATCGGCTCCATCTGGGTATTCCAGGCTCATGCAATCAGAGACAATGTTATTTGCAGCTACTCTAGGTATTATTAGTCTCCGTAGCTCCACGTCCACCGGTTCGTGCTCCTCAAGAGGTATATCCCAAGAATCACGGATGTTACAGCCTTTATTTGGGGCTGGCTCACCAGTTGCTTGCACAAGGCGGTCATCCCAAGCAGTAACCCACTCTGATATTTGGCTACACTGTGAAAGGGTGTTAAGAATTTCAGACATAAAAAAACTCCAATTACATTAAATAGACTTCAGATTGATCTGAGCTAATTAACGGTCGGTGGAGTTGTAATATGGCATTGTCATTTACGAATACTATATCATACAACTTCATATTCTTGACATAAGAAATAATGATGTTACATTGCTAACTAATATGCCAAAGCAAAGCCAATTAGTATTTATTGATGATTCAGGTGATCCTGGGTTCAAGCTTGGCCGTGGTTCAAGCTTGTGTTTTGTTATAGCATGCGTTATTTTCGATGATCCGCTCGATGCCGAAGAGACAGCGCTCATCATTAAAAAATATCGCCGCGAACTTGGCTGGTCTGAAGGAAGAGAATTTAAGTTCAATAAGACAAATAAAGCGCTCATAGGCGAGCTTCTGAGACGAATTTCTGGTGGTAACTTTAGAATAAGAGCAATTTGTATTGATAAATCTAAGATATACAGCGAAGAACTTAAGAATCGCCAGGATTCATTTTATAACTACGCCATTAAAGAGGTTCTATCTAAGACTCAAAATCTTACTTCAGCAGATATACGCCTGGATGGCCATTCGGGACGCGAATATAAGAAGTCCGCAAGCACTTACTTGCGTCGTGAAGTAAATGCAAAATCACAGAAAATTGCTAGGGTTAGATTTGTAGATTCTAAAACCAATACTCTCATACAACTGGCTGATTTGGTTGCAGGAGCTATTCTGCGATCTACTCAGAAAGATAAGACAGATAAAGAAGTTTATATAAGACTAATCAAGAAGAGAATTGAAGACATTTGGAACTTCAAATAATGTCGAAGCCGGTTCCTATCCTAGATGTCCTAGGCACGCACACCATACGGTGACAGTTCGGAACCGGCTTCATTTGTACTTGCAATAATATCATAAGCAAAGCGCTCATGTCAAAGCCAGAAAATCAGGGCATGACAAATAACGCCCCTTGCGTGTACGCTACGACGTAGCGTACACGCAAGGGCAAGCTATGTCAAACAGGGGTGGTAAGAAGTAAATGGATGTGTATTTGAGACATTTCGGCTATCTCTTGTCCTGGGGCTTTCTAGAGGGTTGCACGGCTAATTTAGCTCTTCAAAGATGCCTTTTTCTATGTTTTTGCGGACGTTGTTGGCTTCAAATATGCGACCACTCATAGATACGTACACTCCAGCAGGCAGGGTCTGTACTTGCTCGAAGGCTAGTTTTACGTTTACTGGCGCGTCGGTTTCTTTTTGGTCGGCTGGAATCATCGCCCCTGTCAGGATGATCGTTTTGCCTAAGTTCTGTGCTTGTAAATACCGTGCCGTCTCGACCATAGTTATTGTTCCGTGAGTAATCACAATTTTATCTTCTGCACATTTGCGGCAGTTTTGAGCCATAAGTGCGCGGTCGTCATCGTTCACGAATCGACTATCTTTGTTCATAAGGGCAGTAATTGAATATTGGTCATCGAGGCCGAGATCCTTTAGTACGATTGGAATCAGTGATTGCTTATCAACGGGAGCCTGGTCTTCTAAATCATATTCAAGCCCATCAATAGTACCGCCAGTTGTAAATACCTTAATTTGCATAAAGGTAATATACCAAAAAGCACCGTGAAAAGGGCGTGAAAGGTTGGTTTACAGGGGTAGAGTATTGACAGGTGTGGTATAATGTAGGCATATATGACTGAAACTCTGGCACCTCTTACGGAAACATCTACTGAAGCACGCGACTTTACTAATCTGCTTGTGGCTACAGTACTCATGGACCCACGAACTGTTACCAGCCTCTTTACCTATAGCAACCCTGAATATCCTTCACCAAACAAACACCTCCACCTGTTGAATGTTGGTGGCTTTAATGAAGTAAGTCTCCACATTTATGATTACTATGACGCAAATGGTAGCGCAGGATTCATGGATGCTACGTTCACGGGTGATGAAGAGCACTGGTATAACTTTACCGATGGTGAAGTTAATTATATACGCAGGAATACTGATGAGACTCTTGATGATGAGAGTATTCAAAAACACAAAGCTGGGCTTGGTCAGGTCATTACTGCCATACATTCTGGTGAGGGAACCGTGCCAGAAAACTGCATATACTGTGCGCAGCGTGAAGAGGCTACATAGGGTTATTTAGGCCTTTGCTGCTCTCCTGGGCAGTTTTGATATGATGAGCCAGATTGCCACGACAACCTATTATGATATATAGATTTGAACACGAAGCATCCTTGCCTGCGGATCAGTATGATGCCGCTGTACGCGAGTATGCAAGTGATACCGTGGACCCCACCGTACTGCTTGAGATCTCGCCCCGTGTAAATGTTTGGAATCGTAACTTCCTGCAAGGTGCAGGTTCGATAGCTCTTGTCTCTGCCAGCCCAGATATTTTTGCCGGGATATGGCATACAGGAGATGAGGCTGCCGCAAGTGCAAACTTTGCTTACCCGGATATGCTTGAGTGGATTGGCCTGCCTGACTCTGTTGATTGTCCTCCAATGTCTTATGACCGGCATCTGGTAGCCGGCAGACGTATCGAAGGTGAAAAATTTGCAGTAACATCTCTATTTAGAGCACCAAAGGGCGCGCGGCGTGGCCGACCCGCATCCGAAGCAGCACGGGCTAAGCAGGAACAGCTCGAGATTGATATGCGGGGCCTTGTTGATTACAGGCTTCCCATGGTCAATCAGTTTAACTATCGCGAGATCAGAAGGATTGCCACAAAGCTGCGTATTTTACGGGAACCATCCTGGCCTCGTAGGTAATGGTTTGGGCTATTTTGGAGTTTTAGGGGTGGCTTTGTGCTGATTTTGGGTTCGGTTCGCGTGATATAATGTATGCACTATGAGTTTAAGTACCGAAGATCTGACCCAGATACGCACGCTCTTGCGAGAAGAGATCGATGCTAGTTTAGATCGTAAACTCGAACCAATTTTTGGTAAGCTGGAAGCCCTGGAAAACGACATTAAAGATATATACGAGATGATATCTGACTTGCAGAGAAAATCGATCTTCAGTAAGGATTACCAAGAAAAATCTCTTGAGGATAAGATCCTAACCGTTCACGCCGAAGTCGTAGCCATGGCAAAACAAGCCGGCATCTCTTTGCCACAAAATTAAAACGTAGGGTTATCTATGCCTTTTGCCGCTGTTTTGGCGGTTCTCAGCTTATGTTCCTTCGACATATTCAATCGCGCCTTGCAAAATACCAATTGCGAACATCCCAGCTGAAAAGCCTTTGATCTCATCGTTTTGCAATGTCTCATCATAAGTAGTTAACGCGCCACTTCGTATGTCTATGTCATGTGTTACGGCTCGCCTCTCTACTCTCGGACCGTCAACCGCCGTTGCGGTTACAACCTGCCAGATTCTGACTGGCTTTTCACGATTATCAGCTCGTTCAGAGTGTTTTCTGCCATCTTCATATACGTAGGTGTAGCCCCTGGAACCAGGACTTGCTTGGTTCACGATAACATCTACTGACGGATTCAATCTCTCTCGGCTCTCTACAAAACCCACCTGCCAGCCAACAGTAAGCACTTCCGCGCCTATTTCAAGCGAACTACCGTCGACAACAAGGGGTTGTTGGCTGAATGTATGGCTGCGGGTACCCATTTCTCTGTAGACTGGCCACTTTCTCACGACCAATGTGTTAAGCTCGTCTGAAGTTACGAAGTCTGCCTCGAAATGGTCAAAGTATAACCCTGCACGTCGCTCAGACCTGCCATGACGAAGCC
This sequence comes from uncultured Candidatus Saccharibacteria bacterium, assembly GCA_964549985.1. Taxonomy (GTDB): domain Bacteria; phylum Patescibacteriota; class Saccharimonadia; order Saccharimonadales; family JACDBH01; genus CAZJWS01. Next base: position 3,996 of record CAZJWS010000026.1, read on the forward strand.
GCGCAAAGCCGCGGCGACGAGAAGCTTCATCATTCTTATGGCACGCATAGATAAAGCGCTGAGCCTTGTCTTTCAGTAAATCTTCATCTGAGGGCATTCCAGGGACTGCTTCCGTTCTTGCTCTAACTCGAGCAGCAATCGCTGCAATTTCTTGCTCACGAATATCCGCCAGTGCCTGACGCACTAATTCCATCGACATAATAGAATTACTTTACAACATTTATTGCATTCGTGATAGCAACTCTTGCGACGTTTGACTGGCTAGACAGAGTAACAGAGGTGGTAAGAAGTAAATTGCTTGAGTTTAGGTGGGTATCTGAGCCATTTTGACTAGAACGCGTCCTAGGGCTTCCTGGAAGGCTACAGGGGCTATTTTGGTAGTTTTAGGGCTGGTTTTATATGCCTCGTTGTTCGAGTGGGATTCCGACCACACAACCAAGATTTAGTCCGCCGAGGGTACGTATATCAAGATCGTAGGTTTCTACTTTAGTAACTCTTGCACTTTCCCATACAACGGCACAGCCAACCCTGCAACTTTCAGCTTCACAGGCATACCTTTCGGTTGGACCGTTGCCCTCGGTTGAGTATCGTCTGCCAGGTTCTTCAAAATCACTACGGCTAGTACCTGGTGTAGCAACTCTCGCTCGAGCAAGTAGACAAGCTATTTCTTCAACTGGATTAACTTCAACATTTCTTTTCATAAAGTTACACTACCACAGCATATTGTTATAAAAAAGCATAGGCATGAACCGTGAAAACTCTGCGAAAGGTTTGTTTACAGGGGTGATGTAATAGTGTGCGACTCAAGCAGGAATTCTCCTTATTGTAGCCCTCACTCTAGGTGGCTTGCTTGAAAGATGTGATGATGATGCACTACAGCACCCCATCCAGACATAGCAGTAGTACACGCCGAAGACGAGCCTGCAGCTATCTAAGCTGCGGACCAAGTAAATGATCTTCTCCTTTTAATAGCAAGCTTAGTACGCAGACTCTCAGTAGCCTATACTAGTTATATGGTTCTTAAGCGTGAGGGCGATACTATTGCGGCGGTACAACGAGTGTACCGCGCAGGCAACACGACCGAAGCAAGGCTAGATGCGGCCGTGAGAGAAATGCTTCAAATGGGTGGCTTATATGTTAAGTTCGCTCAGTTGCTTTTACTCAATCAGGTGTTTTCAAAAGTGGTCACTCCTGAATTAAGGCGAGCCGTTTTTGACCGCGTGTACGTAAATGAGAAAAATACACTGTCTAGCCTGCTCACTAAAGATGACAGAAGTACTCTTAGGAAAAAGCTCACCTCAGTGCACGACAAACCTAGTTTTGCGGGTTCTTTTGCGATTATTTTTGAGGGCACACACCTAGACGGAACCCCCGTAATTATCAAAGTCATCCGGCCAGAACTACAAGGTAATCTGAAGCGCGACCTACGACTCATAAAACTTCTGGTAAAAGCTATTGGTGCAGTGAAAGGTGAGGTGAAGACTTCACTAAAAAGCGCATTCAAGACTTTTGAAGAAACGGTCATCCAAGAAACTGATTACCTTCGGGAGAGGCATAATAGCGATGTAATAGGCCGGACACTAAAAAATAACCCCTACCTTCTGATTCCTCATATGTATAAAGAGTTAAGTAACTCTCGTATCTTGGTTCAGGAAAAACTGGAAGGCGTCTGGGTATCTGAACTATTGTCTAAAAACCTTAAGGCCAAGGAAGCAGCAAATTATGTAAAGGAAAAAACAGGAAGCGAGCTTGAAGTCCAGCTCTTCCAGCTTGGCTACCAGAATTTCTATATGAGTCTATGCAACCTGCCGGTTCACGGAGACCCGCACCCAGGCAATATTGTGCTGATGAAAAATAATAAGATAGGCATGATAGACCTCGGAATCATTGCCGAGCCGGTCGCAAACCGTCTAGCCCTGCTGGAGTACATAAAAGAGCAGATTTTGAGCAAAGAAGGCGATGTTGACCTTGCCCGTTTTATGCTTAGTATGGTGAGGTTTCATGCAAATTATCTCTACCAAGCTATTGCAACATTGTCTGTCTTTTATAAGCAACCACTTATCGAGCAGCTATATGTCTTTTTGCGGGATGAAGTTAAAAGAGAGCATATTGTTATTAGCAAGGAAGACATTGCCAGCGGCCGACAGAGCGAAGTGTTTACCAAAAGCCTTAACCGAAACAATCGATTTGGCCTGCAGGCCCAGATCGACAACCCCCTCAATCAAAAAGCATTCATCACTATCTGGCGAACCTACGATGAGTTGGGGTATGAACACATGATTCTTGATGTGTTCAGGGTAACCGTAGAAACTATTGAAACTCAAGAAGATACCGCAGACTGGCAAGAAGACACCATGCCTGTCGACCAAGCTTTCGAGATCATTGCCGAATGGCTAAACATGATCGCAGAAAAAGATGCCGCGCTATTTGGCCGAATGAAGAAGCTATTTAGATACTGAGTCGAGAGTGAACCCCGCTCTTATGCTTGGCTGCGAAAGGACTCTGTACACGGTGCACCCGCAAAATATTAACATCAGGCAACTCTATTTGCGCGGTGTTATTAATCATTGTATTATATTTCTGTAAACGCATAATTATTCTAAGGAGAAGCGGATATATGGGCGGATTCGAAGATATAGGTGGGCAGGCTCAGGTTGAAGCACGGGGATTTGTTGCGGATGATGATACCTCTCCAACAAGGATTACAACAAATCCTCACCTAGTTCTTACGGCTGAAAGTGTCATACCAGCAGGTAGGATGGGCTATGTAATGGCACAAGTCGCACTTGCAGATATGCGGGCTGCGTTAGTCCAGGATTATGACAATAGGCACATATCTGCCGCACGAAAAAGTCTTGAGAAAATAGCACAAGCAGACCGCGAAGGTCAATTTGAGCCACCACTTTCTCCTGAATTGTCAGCACTGCTTCAGGAAGTTGACTCAAGCTTAGGAACGAGTGACTTCTGTAGAACTGTCTATCACGGTTATGAGCAAAGGAACGAGGCTGACCCAAACAAGCTATACGCAGCCGCGCTGCTTGTAGGCGCGATCATTGACCACGGTATGCAGGTTGGAAGTACAAATGAGGGCTAACTTACCAGAAAGAAGCAAATCAGACTCTAGTGATTTTGTGAGGACGGATGCAGATTTAACCCAGTCTGACAAGGCCTGCAAATGGGGGAGAGTGCTAGTATACGATGATCCGGAACCTTCAGAAGAGTTTGACCGCTTCCCAACTGGGCTTGTATTTCCAGATGATGATTTACGACGTGATATAGAGGCGGTGAGGCAGATGCAGCAACGCGAACAATCTGACTAGGAACTATAATTGTACGCGGTGCAATTGCTGAACTCTCTAGATAATGCATCACTTTCGTTCATATGAAACTCACTAACCTCACCTTTTGTGAACAGGTGAACAGGGTCTCACCCCACAAAAATAGGATTTAGTATATAATATATTCATGCCAGTGAGGAATGTTGTACGCTACAAGGCCCCCGAGACGTATTACCACGTCTATAACCGTGGCCATAACAAAGACTTGCTATTTATTGACGAGGACGATTACAAATCCTTTCTCTTCTTGCTCGAACGCAGCTTTGGGCCGGTGCAACTCAAAGATCAATCAGGCAGGCAATATCCGTGGTTTGGCGACCAAGTATTGCTGCATGCCTACTGTCTGATGCCAAACCATTTTCACCTGCTGCTGTACCAACAAGACAACACCGAGGCACTCTCCCGGTCTATGCAGAGTTTAGCTACAACGTATTCGATGTACTTTAATCGTAAGTACAAGCGCAGAGGGTCAATTTTTGAAAGCGCTTTTAAGGCTTCGCCCGTTTTAGAGGACAAGTATCTGCAGCACATTACGCGCTATATCCACCTCAACCCAAAAGACTTCATCGCCTGGAAGTACTCAAGCTACAAGGATTATCTGGGCAGCACAACCCAGCCATGGGTAAATAGTAAGCCAATCCTAGGCCTATTTGACAATCGTGCAGAGTATAAACGGTTTGTAGATGACTACGTAGAAATGCGAGACGAACTTGCAGAGCTCAAGTACGAACTCGCTGACTTCGGAGAAACTTACTAGATAACATTTTCTTTTTTATGGGGTGAGACCCTAATTGTCCCTGGTGTAGCAACTCTCGCTCGAGCAAGTAGGCAACTTACTTCTTCAGCTGGATTAACTTCAACATTTCTTTTCATAAAGTTACACTACCACAGCATATTGTTATAAAAAAGCATAGGCATGAACCGTGAAAACTCTGTGAAAGGTTCGTTTACAGGGATGGTAAGAAGTAAATTGCTTGAGTTTAGGTGTGCATCTGAGGAATTTTGGCTATCTATTGTCCTCTAACCTCTAGTCTCTAATGTCCAAACTCTAGATCCAGGAGTGGTTTTGTGCTGATCTTGGGCTATCTAATAGTTTATGTGGCATAATATATTAAATGGCAAGTGACAGAAGACAGTTTGAACGGGCTTATTTGCGTTGGCAAGAGCTGTATACCGCAGAACAGTTCAGTGTGCCTGATGACGTAGGCATTACTGCTGTCATGGCTTCTAATTTTCCGTTCAACTACAAAAGAAATGGCGACAGTGGAATAGCAGACGACGAGAGCGATATAGCTGAATTTCAGCAAGAAGCACGTGATCTGTGCGAACACCTTGGAGACTTTGGCTTACCCACCGAACTATTCCTCGGGGCTACCGCACTCGACCTACAAGATGTACTCCAAGACACAGAGGTCAGCAGTATCATCCTTATAGGTCACGGTTCAATTTCGGACATATTCATGCAGGGCGCAAAAGGAGACAGGTTCGATTGGAGAGATGTCTCGGCCGCAGCTTCCCACCTAAAATCAGGATATTTCATACAGCGGCAGTGCGGTATTTTCCGGCGGCATTTAAACGTTCCGCTGGGGTATTTTGCAGTGAGCGACCAACGGCGCGTCAGAGCTGCAGTAGGGGAAATATTTGAGCCCATTAACTATGCGGATTTGCCAGGTGCTCTTATGCCTGTAGTTGAAGATAACGATACTATAGGATCATATCGCGAGATGTCAGAACTTTTCGTTGTAACAGATTAATACGTTTTATTTTTGGCTATTGCTCGCCCTAGAACATTGTATGGAGGGTTACTTCGGAATATTTTTATCATATTTTGGTATGATTGCTCTATGCCGAAACTTATTATTATCAGAGGACCCTCTGGGTCTGGCAAGAGCTCCGTAGCCAAAGAGTTGCAGAGGACTTGCCCAGTTTCTACGCTGTTAATCCAAGAAGATCAGATACGTTTTATGTTTAGTAATTGGAAAGAACCTGACCACACTGCGAGTAAGAAGCTAATGGTGACCTCAATCCTGAGCGGACTTGAATCAGGCCTTGATGTCATTTATGAAGGTATTTCGAACATAAAGACGTACAGAGAATATTTTGATCACATATTGAATGAACATCCAGAAGATAATTACTTCTTTTATCTTGATGTCAACTTTGAGGAAACACTAAAAAGGCACGAAACACGTCCACAAAAGACCGAGTTTGGACAAGAAGAGATGGAAAGATGGCGCGAATATGCCTCGCCCACTGGTTACGAGAACGAAGTTATTATTCCCGAAAGTTCATCGCTTACTCAAACTGTCAAAACGACACTTAAGACTACGAAGTATTTATAAAGCCGGCGAGGGAGTGTCGGTGCTGTAGGGATCGGTTAGTGATCCGTCCGGTGTATTAACCTGCGGTGTATCCTCTGGCTCTTCTGGGGGAGTCGTAACTGCTGGTGGAGCTTCCTGGGGGACTCCAGCAGCCGGTACTTGTGGAACTGGAGTAGGTGTCACAGCTTGCTGTGAGTTGGTTGGAGTTATTGTACGGTTAGATGCCCGTGATGTAGCTTGTCTGGTGTTTTGTGGTTCATTTACTGCCTCTTCGGCCACAGGGGCTGTTTGAGGCACGGTTTCGGTAGTTACAGATTCTACGCTAGCATCGGTTGTTTCTTCTGTTTCAGTGGTGACGGCAGGTTGCTCGGCGTGATCCTGTGTGGCAATAGAGTAAGCACTCGCAGTTCCGGTGGCAAAGACAAGGGTGGATACGATGCTGATTGCCCAAATATTGCGCCGGAAGAATGAGACGCTTGGTACGACAAGTGTAGCGATAGGATCTTTGATAAATGACTTTTTGCCAAGCTGAACCTCTGTGCCCTCTACCTTGTATGTTTCACCAACAGTAAGAGACTTTACCAAACGAGGGTTACCGGTGATAGACAGCCTGAGACCTCCAGCTGTTTTAAACACCAACTGGAAGCTTTTGTGGCTCTGCCAGTACTTTCTACGTACCAGAACGCCAGTAAAGCGCGTATAGTTGCCCACCGAAACACTCATGCACATACTCCCTGAATCAGCCTTTATCATAAGCAATTTGATGCCCGCTGTATATGCTAAATTACGGATCCTAAAACAGTTCAGAAATACAATTCCAATCTGTTACTTGAGTGAAGTCATTTTTACAAAGAATGGATGAGCTGGCCAATCAAGACACTGGTGGGTC
>CAZJWS010000027.1:0-634 GCA_964549985.1 uncultured Candidatus Saccharibacteria bacterium
AATTGAAAATTATCATTCTCTAGGGTAGGATAATGCTTATGGAAGAAAACACCTCTAACGCACCGGCCAACCGCAAAAGAATATTACTCGTAGAAGACGACGAGGGCCTGGCCCAAGTCTATATAACCCGCCTCGATATCGAAGGGTTCGAGGTCCGCCGCGTCCCAAATGGCGAGGATGCCCTGGCTGCAGCCCTGGAGTTCAAGCCAGACCTCATCTTGTTAGATGTCATGATGCCCAAGGTAAACGGCTTTGATGTGCTGGATATCCTCCGCAATACCCCAGAGACCACTAATGTAAAGATAATTATGCTCACCGCTCTCAGTCAGGAAGCTGACCGCAAAAAGGCCGAAGAAATGGGCGTAGATGATTACCTTGTCAAATCCCAGGTTGTCATTGCCGACGTAGTAGAGCGCGTTAAGCTTCATTTGAATGTATAGTCGGCCGTTCCTGGCGGCACATAATTGACGTTTTTCTCCGGTACGCATTCACTGTATTTCAATACAGCTCATTTGCGTTCCTCAAAAAATCGTCAATTCTGCACTCGCCAGGATCACCCGTACTCACTGGGAAATACCATAAAAATACAGTTGACAAAAAATAAAGCTTATGCTAATATGTAATCTGTTAAGCC
>CAZJWS010000027.1:644-10340 GCA_964549985.1 uncultured Candidatus Saccharibacteria bacterium
GTTAGAATCGGGGCTGCGCGAAATCGAATTTTCGCGCAGCCTGATTAGAATTCTTCATATTTCCAATTTATGCCATTTTGTGATATAATAACTCTTGTTAAAGCTAAAACAAAAATGACAGAATTACTACTACAGCAAGCGGTAGCTGCAAATCCTGCGCAACAGGAGTTGCAGCAGCGTGTCCAACCTCAGTCATTAGAAATAGTCGGGAGTATTGAGCAGCAGGGTATAGCCATAGAAGATAAAGAAGGCGTAGCCGCCTCGCTTGATGTGATTCGTACAGAATTTGGCTTGGATGACTCAGCTTTCGAAGATCCAAAAAACAGCCTTATGCTGACTGCTGTTGCAAATCGTTTGAACCAGATCGATACATCAGAAAGCGGCGAATTCGGCGCAAAGGCTGCTGAGTTAGAATACGTTGCAGATCTTGTTATGAGTATTGCAGGGCCAAAGACGGCCTACGGTGACCAGCATCGTGAAGCAATGGACAGCGTTGAGCGTACATCCGATGAAAGGCAGAAAGCCGCATACGAAAAGTATACTCAGCCAGAAGTGACAGCAGATATGGATGCATTTATCCGCGGCGAAGCATTGGATGAGTTGCGCAAGAGGCTGGGCGTCACTGAAATGCAGCCATTCGAAGTAAAGGTCCTAAGTGTTGACTTTGAGGATAATGAAACGAATTATGGCCTTATTCCGGGCGCAAAGGTAGAAGGGGAGTGGAGCCAAGAGAAGCAGGATGCAGCAGACAAAGAAAGAGAGTACGGGAAAGATTATCTTAAAGGACTCATGAAGAATGGCGAAAGTTTTGTTGCGGAGCTGGGACGTGAGGCTGCTTTTGGACCAGCTTGGGTGACGACCTTTGAGGATGGTACAAAGTATCTGTGTTTGACCCTTCCTACGGCAGAAAAGGTGCTGTATCAAGAGGAGGAGAGGGCAGATTACTATAACGATGGCGATCGTGAGCGTGATCTCGCGTTTGTTAAGCATGAATTTACTCATACGCAGGCAAGCTTGTTATCTGGTGATGAGATTGGACTTGGCATTGCACTAGAGGAGTTACGTGCTGAGCATTTTTCTGGTGATAAGCACGGGTATACGGATATTAAGAAGTTCTTTGCTGGCGTCAAAATGCTAACCGGTTACTCTCCGAAGATGAGCTTTGAGCGCGACGGTAAGGCTTTTGACAGAAACGAATTTGTCACGGACATTGCTCGCAACCTTGGCCTTAGCGGACTTGTTGACTGTATGGCAGCCATCCCATTGGTGTATGTAGAGGATGAACAGGCTAATCCCTATGTTAAAGCTATCGCTCAGCATAACGGTGGATTAAACGGACAGTTTGAAAAAATGTTTGAGCGTATCGTTGCAGAGCAAGGATCAGCACAAGTAGAAGCTCGCATAGATAGATCTGTTGACGCGCTCTACGAGGACCTAAAGGATAGTGAGTATGTGACCGTAGAATCATGGGCTGCCTACGGTGGTATCAAACCACTTGCTCGCTTGGTAATTGAAAACTTCAGACGACGTTATCCAGATAAGTCTGACAGATTGGATTATTTCGAGAATTAAAAGCCCCGGACTTCGGGGCTTTTAATTCAAATTTTAAAAACTTTTCTGCAATAGTGCAGTCTGGGATGAAAGCCGGGCACAAAAACCGGAGGCGTATTTAAATACGGTGAGGATTTTTGGCACTGCTTTCGCCCAGAATGTGCATTGCAGAGGAGTTTTATTGTACGGTGACTTCGGTGCGCCAAACAGTTTTGCCAGTAAAGGTCTTGACCCTGCGCTTGTTGAAGGTTACGACACCGTCACGGTCGGCGTGGATGGTGTAGTTACGGGCAAGCTTGGTGCCTTCGCCAGCACGCTTGGTAAGGCCAACTTGGCGTACAATTACCTGGCCGGTCTTAACTTTTTGGCCGCCAAAAAGCTTAACGCCAAGGCGCTGGCCTGCATTGTTGTGGATGTTTTTGGCGGTACCGCCAGCTTTGACATGACTCATTATTATTCCTTTTGTGCGCGCTTATTCTGAGAGTGGTAATTTGTCGTCAGTCGAGGACATTCTTCCACCGTATGTACAATACGTTTCCAGAATGGAAGCCTCGTCTGACGACAAATTACCCTTGGCTCAGAATAACCGCTTAACAGTGGTTATTTGGGGCTTCTAGGTTTTCTCTAAAATTACGAGTTCACGGGCTACGACTTGGTCGGGGCGGTGATAAATCAACTCCGATGTCCTAGAGTGAACAAAACTCTTACGAGTATAGCCTAATTTGTCTAGATTTGCAAGCGTTTTAAGGTGTAAAAACCCATCACGGGTCTTCCAGGCCGGAACACCCAGCGCAAGGCGAGTACCAGGGGTGAGCTGTCCGGCAATATTGTGGAGGAATCTCTGGTGTATTTGGTCGCATTCGGCAATGATTTTGTCAAGTACGGTGCGGGGCGGCAACGAGGAAAGGGGTTTGCCCAGGTATGTTTCGCAAGCCACAACGTCAACGGGCTGCTGCCACTGGTGGGTCGTAGCGTCGCCTTGCTCCAGGAGGATAGAGTAAAGGTGGCCGGGAGCGGAGTATGAATTTGCAAGCCAAGCGATATTTTGCTTGCTGTACTCAATCATACGAGGCTCTAGATCTGTGCCGTAAGCTGCGTAGCCCATCAGTAATGCTTCTTGAAGCAGCACGCCTGTCCCGCAAAACGGGTCTAAAATTACTCCATCCTCCACCCTGAACCCTCCACCCTGAACCTGGCCAACGGCCAAGTTGACCAGCACTTGGGCAAGCTTGGGCGGCAACATACCCACCTTGGCATCGCGCATTGGGCGCTGCTGGTCGCGCTTGGCGTAAGCGTCGATGTCTTGCTCGGCTACGGTCTGTGCCAGGATGGTTTGCTTGCCGTCCCGGACCAGAACAAGTTCCCAGCCAGTGGGCGAGGTAAGCTGGTTGTGCAGGACCTGGGCGCTGTTAAGCTCGGTGGACTTGTTTGGCACTATTCGTACCGAGCGGCCTTCGGCTTTGATGATTTTCTTGAGGCGCAGGCCGGTGGCGTTAATATCTTGGGTGCGGACACGCAGGCCAAAGGCGCTGAGGCCAAGCTTAAGCTTGCCATCTGGTACATGCTGCAGGTGTTTGGGAATTGTTTCAGACAGATAGGCCTCGATTTTGGGCCACTCGGTATAATCGAGTATATTCAGCACCTTGCAAAGCTTGACGCTGCCGCCGAGACGGGCAAAGTCGACCGACTCCGGAGCGATATCGAGCATAACCGCATCATTACTGACCGGACGAAGGGTTTTAGCGCCGTACAGGCTCTCGAGCTCGGCGATACCAAGTGCGGGCTGGCGGCCCAATATAACAAGTGATTTCACATAAGGTATAATACGGGAATACTATGGCAGAGAAAATCAAAAAAGACTTTAAGTTCTGGTTGAACGTCGTTACAATCGCCGCCCTGATCCTGCTGGTGGTTATATCGTGGGATCAGATTATCTCGGCCTTTGATGAACTGGATCGTTTGAACCTGTGGGCGTTAGGACTGATGGTTCCGCTGCAGTTTGCAAATTATTTTGCCATCGCCAAGTTCTATCGAAATTTTTTTGTGGCGCAGGGCGAGCAAATTCGTTTGCGGGAACTGTATAAGATTGCTCTGGAACTGAACTTTGTGAACCATGTGTTCCCGAGCGGCGGTGTAAGTGGTTTTAGTTACCTGAGTTTGCGATTGAAGCAATCGGGCGTGTCTACAGCCAAAAGTACCTTGGCACAAATTTTGCGATTTGCGCTGACGTTCTTGTCATTCCTGATACTACTGGTTTTTGGACTGATTGCTTTGTCGTTTAGTCATAGTGCTGGCGGATTTGTGATTCTGGTAACCTCGGGAATTATCTTTGCGACAATCTTTGGTACCGGCGTGGGGGTATTTATCATCAGTAAGCCAAGCCGGATCAAAGCTTTTGTGAGCTGGCTGCCCAAAGCGGTGAATTATGTGGCCAAACTCTTTAAACGTGACAAGGCTACTAGCTTAATAAATATCGGCAAAGTAGAAAATACGCTGGAGGATCTGCATGATGATTACGTGGTCCTGCGCCGTGATATGCCGCTTGTGAAGAATCTGCTGAATTGGGCATTGCTGATTAATATTACAGAGGTTTTGACCATTTATATGGTGTATGTGGCGTTTGGTGAATTGATTAATCCGGGAGCTTTGATAATCGCTTATGCAGTGGCTAATTTTGCCGGCCTGATTGCTGTTTTGCCGGGCGGGGTTGGTATTTATGAGGGTCTGATGACGGCAACTTTGGCTGGTGCCGGAGTGCCCAAGGCACTGGCGCTGTCTGCTACCGTGATTTACCGCGTACTTTCGATGGTAATATCTTTGCCAATTGGTTATTTCTTCTATCACCGTGCCTTGCGCCAGGGCGGGGACCTGATTCATACTAAGCATGATGGAGAACAAGCTTCCGATATTGACGCCAAGTGAGTTTGTAGGTCTGGTTAACCAGGCGCTGGAATTTGCATTTCCGGTGGTCGAACTACAGGGCGAGGTAACTAACTTCAAGGTCAGCAAAAACCGCTGGGTGTATTTTGATATTGCCGATGAGCAGGCCAAAATCCGCTGTTTTGGCACGGTGTACATACTGCCAGCGCTGGTGGAGGACGGCATGGTGGTACGGATTGTTGCCAGTCCGCGCTTGCATCCGCAGTTTGGGTTTAGTCTTAATGTACAGTCACTGCAGTTTAGCGGCGAGGGCACTATCAAGAAGGCGGCTGATTTGCTGGCGGCGCAGCTGGAAAAAGAAGGCCTGTTTGCGGCCGAGCGCAAGCGGCTGGTTCCGTTTCCGCCTGAGCGGATTGCGCTAGTAACTTCGGGCGAATCGGCTGCTTACAAGGATTTTATTAAGGTGCTCGGGGCGCGTTACGGGGGCCTCACGATTGAGCTGGCAGATGTAGCGGTGCAGGGCGAGTCGGCACCGGGGCAAATTGTGCGTGCTACCCAGTGGTTTAACAAACAGGCCGATATTGCCGATGTGCTGGTAATTATTCGTGGTGGCGGCAGCGCCGATGACCTGCAAGCTTTTAGCGCCGAACAGGTGGTGCGGGCTGTTGCGGCCAGCCGTATCCCAACCGTCGTGGCAATTGGACACGAGGTAGACATAAGCTTGGCAGAACTGGCTGCTGATCTGCGGGCAAGTACACCGAGTAATGCCGCCGAACTGCTGGTACCGGATAGGCGCGAGCTACTGGAACGCGTGGCTGAAGCACGGAAGAGGCTGGGCAAGGAAGCGGCCCTACACATCAATAACCGGCTTGATGAACTGCAACAGACGGTTGATGCATTGCATCTGGCAGCACAGGATCTTGTGGAGGATGCGCAGCAGCATCTGGTGCAGCAGCGCCGTACACTCGAGGCATTAAGCCCGCAGGCAATTTTGCGGCGCGGGTATAGCATTGTTCGCTACCAGGACAGAGTGGTGCGAGCAGTTCAAACACTCAAGGCCAAAGATGCTATTACGATTGAGCTGGCGGATGGTAACATAAACGCAGAGGTAAAAGCATGAAATCCACCACCGAACTCCAGGCAGAACTCGAATCAATCATTGCTTGGTTTGAGTCCGACGAGGCCGATATAGACAAAGCCCCAGAGCAATACAAGCGTGGCCTTGAGATTGCCGCCGAACTTGAGCGGCGACTCAAAGAGACTAAGAACGAGATCACTAAGCTAAACGTGAAGTTTGATGAATCATGACACGGCGCGTTGCAGAACTTAGGTCACTTGTTGATGAGTATGATGCAGGAACCAGCGTACTGTCTGGTGGCTTTGAACATCATGAGTTATTTGCAGATATTGTTTCGGTAGGCGAGCCGGTACTTCCGGTCTTGTACGAACGGGGCGAAGGTATTGCCTGGGCCCAATTCCAGGCGATCGGCACTATTGCCGCCCAACTGGAGAGGCCAATTGAAGTGCCGGAACGAGCACGTGGTAACTATCATGCAGTCAGAAGAGTATTCTTGGCCTGGGGGTTTGAAAATGGTTATCTTAGAACTTCTGCAGGACAAGGACGGTAAGTGTTTGTACTCTTCATGCTTGTTTTGATAGTAGTGCTCTTATTTGGGTTTGTTGTATTGTTCGGTGCGCCGTATCTGCCCACGCTTAAATCACAGAAATCAGATGCACTTGATCTGCTGGACCTTAAGCCGGGTCAGACATTGGTCGAGCTTGGCAGCGGCGATGGCCGGATGTTAACAGCGGCTGCGCGGCGGGGGGTTTACAGTATCGGGTATGAGTTGAATCCGCTGCTGGTACTCTACAGCAAGCTGGCAACCTATAAATATCGGCATTTTATTACCATCAAACTTGCCAATTTTTGGTCCACGCCACTCCCCCAGTGCGAGGGAATATATGTTTTCTTGCTGGAGCGCTACATGCCGAAATTGCACACAAAAATTACTCAAGAAATTAGTAGTTCTGTCAACCCTGTAGTAGATCTCTCTCATTCGTCAAAGACGGGTATGCGTTTGTCCAAAAAGCAAACAGAGAGAGTTCACTACGGGGTCAAAGTCGTGAGCTTTGCATTTAGTATTCCTGACGTCAAACCTGTAACAGAGAAGAATGGACTGTATTTGTATGAATTTACAACAAAAAAGAAGTCTCGCAAGCAGGCGGTTTAATATTTACAACTGACTATGGTAAGATAGGGGCAATATGCATAAGCTTGATGAACGAGGCTCACTCCTCATTCCTCTAATCCTGGTCATTATGCTCCTTATGGGGGCACTAGGGTTCGGTGCCTGGGCATTTGCAGGCCGCCAGGATTACAAGAACAATGTTGACGCCAAGATTGACGAGGCAGTAGAGGCCGCCACCGAGCAAAATAGTATAGAAAAAGAAGCCGAATTTGCCGAGCGCGAAAAGCAGCCATTCAAAACCTATCTTGGCCCGGCCTCGCTTGGCTCTATCTCGGTAACATACCCAAAAACCTGGAGTGCCTATGTCAATGAGAAAGGCAATGGCACCACCGTACTCGAGGGTTACATGCATCCAAATTATGTGCCGGAGCTAAACTCAGACACTTCATTTGCTCTGCGTTTTAAGATTGTCAACAGTACTTACGACAAAGAGTTAAAGGGCTTTGAGCCTAAGGCTAGGACAGGCAAAGTAGTGGTTGCCGCCTACAAAGCGCCTAAAGAGGAAAATGCGCTTGGCTCAATGATTACTGGCGAGATCGATACCAAGCAGCAAGGTGTTGTGGTGCTGCTGCCAATGCGTGACAAAACTATTCGCATCTGGACCGAAGGCGAAGATTTCCGGGGTGATTTTACGACCATGCTTGAATCATTCACCTTCAACGAGTAGCTCGAGATCTAATATCCGGTCGCACAGTTGTTTAAAATGTCACATTTTTGATAATTCCTCCATGCTATACTTTTGAGTAGTTGAAACGAGGGTAACAACTTTTGGATAAGGCACACTCAAGCGTTGGGTCTTCTGCTTCCGATTTTCAGGCGGACGATTTGTTCATGAGCCTGGCCGAACAGGTCAAATTGCCATTTATGCAGATTGCCTATGCCGCCGAGCTGCTCGAGGGCACTGTTGACCAGACACAGATCGAGCATTTGCGCCGCAGTATTGCGCTGTCCAGCCAGGGCGCGCTGCGGCTGATAGATGGCTATCTACTGAGTATTAGCATGCAGCGGCAGGGGCAGTTGGAGCTCGAACCTGTATCGGTTAGTTCGGTGCTCTATGACTCTGCTCAGGCATTGCAGCCCTTTGCCCGGGCATATGGCTGCGAGCTGCGGTTGGAGGTGGGTGGTAAATACGAGCCGGTTATGGCGCATCGGGGGGCGGTGCAGTCAGCACTCATTGCGCTTGGCTACAGTTTCATCGAAGCAGCTACCAATCATGAGGCGGATGAATCTCCTGTAGTCAGTCTGATGGTGCGCCGCAACCAGTCTGGTATTAGCACTGGCGTGTTCTCGAACAATGCCAATATGAGCTCAGTATTGCTTAAGCGGGCCCGGGCGCTGCGCGGCAAGGTACACCAGCCGCTCGCCGACTTTGAGAGCGGTAATGGCACAGGTATTTTTATTGCTGATGCGCTCTTCAGCCAATTACAGACCGCTATGAAGGTTACGCATGCGCGTGGCCTACATGGCCTTGCTGCCACCTTTGCACCTAGTCGTCAACTTAGTCTGGTTTAATATAATGCGACGGATTCTGCTCCTTGAACCAGACCAGCTCCTCGCTGAGCAGTATCGCCACTATCTTGAGAAGTTGGGTTTAAGGGTCACCTGGTGCAAAAATGCGCAGGATGGCATTAATGCGGCTGATCGCATTAATCCTGATCTGGTAATTGTCGAGTTGTTACTGACCGCACATAGTGGTATTGAGTTTTTGTATGAGTTCCGCTCATATAGCGAATGGCGTAAGGTGCCGGTAGTTATACTGAGCCGTATTCCGCGTAGTGAGCTGTCGGCAGCCGACAGGGTATTGGATGAACTCGGTGTGAGCGTATTCTTATATAAGCCAGAGACCAGCCTTGCACGCCTGGGCGAGAGGCTGCAGGCTCTGCTGCCTGATAAAGCCCGGTCAGCAATATGAATCCCGTTAGAACTCAAAAAACTGCCTATACTCAGAGTATGGCTGAACCATGTACGCGCATTCAGCCGGGTATCAAAAGTAATAAATTAAGTGAGTTCTAACGGGATGAAACAGCTTAGTAGCAGCGGTATAATTTTGCGTCGTACCGACTACGGCGAAGCCGACCGCATCATTACCTTTCTTACCAGTGATTTTGGCAAAATCCACGTCATAGCCAAAGGTGTGCGTAGGCAAAAAAGCAAACTGGCGGGCGGTATCGAGCTGTTCAGTATCTCTGAAATCCACTTTATCAAGGGCAAGAGCGATCTGGATACCCTGGTATCAACTCGGCTCATCAAACATTACGGCACTATTGTGCGCGACCTTAAGCGCACCGAGCTGGCATACGATCTTCTGAAATCTATTAACAAAACGGTCGAGGACAAGGCAGGAAGCGAGTATTTTGCAGTCCTGCACGAAACACTTGCCGCGCTTGATGATGAGCGGATCCCCATAGTCTTGGCGGAACTGTCGTTTGCCATGCGAACCTTGCAGCTGCTGGGGCATGTGCCTGAGTTTGCTACAGACAGCCAGGGAAACGCCTTGAACGAGTCTGATACTTTTGTCTTTGACTTCGAGTCAGTCGCTTTCAGGCCGGCTGCAGATGGACCATTTAACAAAAATCACCTCAAAGTACTGCGCCTGTTAGCTCACAATAGCCCGCAGACGGTGGTGCAGGTAAGCGGAATTGAGCAGCTCTGTGAGGATCTGGCACCCTTGGTGCGGAGTTTGCGGATGCAATACGTACCAAACTGACAGGTGTAGGCATTGACAAAAAAGCTTATGCTTGCTATAATAGTAAAGTTATCAAATAATACAAACATATGACA
Source organism: uncultured Candidatus Saccharibacteria bacterium (assembly GCA_964549985.1). Taxonomy (GTDB): domain Bacteria; phylum Patescibacteriota; class Saccharimonadia; order Saccharimonadales; family JACDBH01; genus CAZJWS01. The sequence continues at coordinate 10,106 of CAZJWS010000027.1, forward strand.
AATCACAAAGAACCAGAATTTCCGCGAGTCGCAGATTTTGCGAATGAGTTTCAGTATTTACCAGCTCATGCAGACGGGGCACAAGAGGCCAAGCCAAAAGGTCCGCTTGACGATACTCTTGCAGATGCGCAGCAGGCTCACGATATCAACAGCCTTATGTTTAGCGGGGCGGTTGAACGTATTGCAGCAGGCGGGTCCAGGGGTGCACGAGAACTTGGCGCAAGTGCGGTGGTGG
>CAZJWS010000028.1:0-10064 GCA_964549985.1 uncultured Candidatus Saccharibacteria bacterium
CCCGGCCGTCTTGCAGACAGCCGGGCTTGGCCGCTACAAAAGATTTATCTTTTGCTAGCGCAAGTTAGTACAAATCCCATCACTCCCTAACACTGAATGAGAATCCGGTCGCGGAATGTGACCAAATCCCTACTAAATATGCGCGCAAGCCACCCAACCATTGACAAACATAAGCATTTTTGATATACTTGACTTAACGCTTTGCTCTCATTTGGGTCAAAAATCCATACCCGTCCCTGTTTTATGCTAAAATACGGGTATGAAGCAGAAGAAACTCTATAGAAGCAAAGACAACAAAATGATAGCCGGAATTTGTGGCGGTATTGGCGAGTATCTCGACATTGATCCAACGTTAATTCGTGTTGCTGCGGTTATAATCTCCTTTATCTCGTTCGGAGGATTCCTTGTTGCTTATGTCCTTCTTATCTGGGTCATTCCTGAAAAGCCTGTTACAGAGGGCCGTAAAAAAGTAGACAACCAGCAGAAATAACAATTTGCTATAATTACAAGAGAAACAAAGGAGTTATTTGATGCTGGGTAAAGTAAGGCGTTTTTTTGTTGACTACAAACAGTTTGGGTTTGTTGTGGTTGCCTTTTTGGTTGCAATCATCCTGGATCTTGCGGGCCTCGATACGGCCGCCAAGTGGATCCTGGGCGTCACTGCCACTATCAATGTTATCCCGCTCGCTTGGGGCATGATACAGGATTTGCGGGACGGTAAATGGGGTATCGATGTCCTGGCTGCAACTGCAATTGTCACCTCGGTGATACTAGGCGAATATTACGCCGGTATGATTATTGCCCTGATGCTCACGGGTGGTGAAGCACTGGAGAATTATGCCGAAAACCGCGCCAAGATTGAGCTCGACGCACTACTCAACCGCGCGCCCAAGAAGGCTCATCTTCTCAAAGGCCGTAAAGAAATAGATGTGCCGTTGAAGCAGATTGTCATAGGCGACAAGCTTAGTGTCCGGCCTGGTGAAGTCATCCCAGTAGACGGCATTATCATAGAGGGCCAAACCACCCTGGACGAGTCAAGCTTGACTGGCGAAAGCCTGCCTATCGACAAGAAGGTACACGACACAGTCATGAGCGGTGCGGTTAATATTGATGGTGCGCTTGTGATTCGTGCTACCGAGATTGCCGAGAACAGCCAGTATCAACAAATCATTAAGCTGGTTAAAAATGCTGCTTCAACCGAGTCTCCTTTTGTCCGGCTGACCGATCGCTATGCCGTACCATTTACGGTGCTATCGTTTTGTATTGCCGGCTCTGTTTGGGCCATCAGCGGTGACCCGCTGCGGTTCCTGCAAGTTATCGTAGTGGCAACACCGTGTCCACTTTTGCTCGCGGCACCAATTGCTCTTATCTCTGGCATGAGCCGCAGTGCCAAGCACGGTATTATTGTCAAAACCGGGTCGGCACTTGAGCGCCTTGCGCAAGCTAAAACTTTCGCTTTTGACAAAACCGGTACCCTCACCAGGGGTTTACCCGAAATTAATGACATCACTGTCTTCAAACCATTCAAAAAGGACGAGGTGCTGGCTGCCAGTGCTTCGCTCGAACAAAGCTCTACGCATATACTGGCCAAAGCTATTGTTGACGAAGCCAGACACAAGAAGCTTGCAGTCATCAAAGTAAAGAATTTGCAGGAATCTTCGGGGCAGGGCTTGTCAGGACGTGTTGGCGGCAAGCAAGTGTTGGTCGGTAAGTTGGACTATCTAGTAGAAACCGGTATTGAACTTCCAAAGCAGTTCAGTGAAAAATCCGTTAAAACAACTGCGACTTATATAGCAATTAATGGTCAGTTCGCGGGTATTATAACCTTTGCTGATCATGTCAGGGAGGACAGTAAGTCCATGCTTAGTCGGCTTAAAGAACTTGGTATAAAGCATACTCTCATGGTGACCGGCGACAATCAGAGTGCCGCCAATACTATTGCGAACAAACTTGGCATCGAACAAGTTGTAGCCGGCGCCCTGCCTGGCGACAAAATCCGTGCTGTCGAGGCGGTTAGTAATCGTCCGGTGGCGTTTGTAGGAGACGGCGTGAATGATGCTCCTGTACTTACTGCTTCGGATGTAGGTATCGCCCTAGGCGCCCGTGGATCTACTGCCGCCAGCGAGTCAGCAGATGTAGTCATCATGACAGATGACATCAAGCATGTTGCCAAATCATTTGAGATAGCCAAGCATACCTTTAGCATCGCCCGCCAGGCAATTCTTATTGGTATCGGTATGAGTATTCTACTCCAGTTGATTTTTGCTACTGGTCGGTTCTCACCATCCCTTGGTGCCGCTTTGCAAGAACTTATAGATGTAACGGTGATCTTTATTGCCCTGCGTGCACATGGTAGCTTCAGAAAGCCAAAGATAACGCCGGCGCTACAACAGGCTTAGCACCGCAAGTGTTACGAGCGGCAGAAAGACATTATCTGTGCCGTATACCGCCAAATTCTCTACGCAGACAAGCAAGAGTGGCAGCATAATAACAACCGGCCACAGTGTCAGAGCATTGGCAAAATAACTATCAGCCACAAATAACCCAGCTGTCAGTATCATTGACACACCGACAAAAACCAAGCTGCCGATAACCGATTTTGGCTGGCCGAATAAATAGTATCGGCCATGTGACCGACCATAGGTTACACCCGCCACAGCCGCTAAGCCATCCGCTAAACTAACCTGCAAAATAGCAGCCGCGAACAACCATGGAGAAGGCTGGAACCAGGCTACGGCAAAAACACCCACACCAAAGAGGACATCCCCCCAGCTCTTGCGCTTGACTGCATGAATGGCATGAAAGTAATTGGTGTATCGATTAACGACGTTTGCGATCACAAAGCCAATTGCCAGCACCATGATCCATGTATAACTCACCCAGAATGGTAGAAATGCTATAAATACTCCCGAAGAAATATGCACAAACTTACGCGCTAACTCGTCATAAATGTGCGCTCGTTTCCAGGCAACTTCAGATACAGCCAAGATTGCGGCAATGCCAAGCGCCGCTAAAAGTGCGTTAACCATAAACAGCATTATAGCCGACTTAAAAAAGAAAAAGTACCGTACAAATGCACGATACTTTTTCTTTGGTCGGGGTGAAAGGACAGCGCACATTGATCTGTGCGCCGAGTACACTCGGGCAGCATATCAATGACCGAACTCTTCGACCTTCAATATTTTTGCACACAAAAATCTTGGGTCGAAGAACCGAGCCGTCAGCTCAGACCAAATAAAAAACCCACCATTTTGGTGGATTCTTTATTTGGTCGGGGTGAAAGGACTCGAACCTTCGACCTGACGGTCCCAAACCGTCCGCGCTAGCCAACTGCGCCACACCCCGTTGAAGGCTAGGTCATTATAACCTGTTTTAACAGATAAGACAACCATAACCCTTCTTGAGCTTCTGTGCCTTACTCCGCTCATGGTAAACAGGGGCAAAATATGATAAAATTACTTACAGCATGAAGTATTTGTCTGTCTTTTTCACCATTCTCTTCATATGGGTCGCCGTCATCCTCATGGCATTAACACGAGATAAGACAAGTGAGATCTTTCAGCTCTATCTTGCCGTCATGATTAGTACTGTCATTCTGTTCCTTATTGGTTTTGCTAAGAAATAAAACTGCGAGCGCTTAAGTATGTCACATCAAGGCCGCCATAAGAAAACAATTGCCGCTATCAAGCGCGCACGAACTCGACGACTTGCAGCTCTTGTGACCAAGGCCTTTTATTATTACAGGCGAAAGCAGGAAGAAAAGGTATATAACCTGATCTGCGAAGAGTTCGTTTCTATGGGGGGCGTGTATGTCAAATTTCTTCAGGGTGTACTGCTCCGGTCGCAAGTTATGCGTAAATGGCATAATCCCGAAAAGCTTAAAATATTTGAGAACCTTGATAGCGAGCCGCTCAATATTGTCGCTATCTTACAGCATGAACTACCCAAAGAAAAACTAGCCCAAATTGCAATGGTCCAGCCGGAGCCATTTGCAGCCGGGAGCTTTGGCCAGGTGTATTATGGCCAACTACGCAATGGCAAGCCGATAATCATCAAAGTGTTGCGTCCGATGATCCGTGAACTGCTAAAACATGATCTCAAACTGCTTGGCGGATTTTCAAAAACCTTTATGGTCAAGCTATACAAAAACATGAATCTGGATCTCAATGACGCACTCAAAGAATTTGCGAATGCCACCCTTCGCGAAACCGATTATAAGCATGAGGCGGCCTTTGCCAATGAAATGTATCAGCACTATAAAAATCATGCCTACATCCATATACCAGAGACCTATCTGGATCTGTGTACTGACAATATTATTGTTCAAGACTATGTAGATGGCATTTCGGTTGCACAAATCGTACGCCTACACCAACAGGGCGTAGACCCCGTCACCTACGTACGCGAGACTTTGGATTCGGATCTGATTGTACAGCTGCAGGTATTTGGCTACGAGTCGATTATTGGTATTTTTGATATGCCCAGAATCCAGGGTGACCCACATCCGGGTAACTTACGCCTCATGCGTAACAACCGTATCGGATTAATTGACTTCGGTATCAGTGCATCACCGCCAGATGACAAAGCAGGTTTGTTTGGTCTACTTGAAACCTATGACAAGATCTATAAAGGCCATCAAAGTGCAATTGGACTGTTTGAGAATGGCCTCAAGTTCTTTGTCAGCGATCTATACAGGAGTCTTCGTAAAATTGGCGAATACCTTGGTGCAAAGGATAATCGTGACTATGTAAATGAAGTTAGCCAGGTAGCCGAGAAGGTCTTTACCGATGCGACTGGTACAAATATGGTAGAAGTTGACTTTAGAAAAGATGACAATATTCTTAAAGTCATCAATAAATTGGTAAACAAAGGTAACCGTTTTGGTTTAGTCATGAAATTAGAAGCAACCGAGATGCTGCGCGCCATTCAGACCTACACCACACTACTAAGCAGCCTGGGCGTCTACAAAGAGACTATGCCGGTCATTATTCACCATTCGGTTGGCTATATACGCGAACATCATGCCGAAGATGTACACGATAGTAAGGATAGTATTGCTATGGCTGACGCACTAGAAACTGTTGCCAGTTGGCTGGAGCGCGTCGCTGACCGCGACCCGGCATTGTTCCGTCAATTATCTGGTAAAATACGTACATCGCCCGTAGCGCCTTCAACCAACCTCGAGCCACAAGGAGACAAAGCAAATGTTTAACGAATTCATTCTGTTTATCAAATACCCTTACACCGCAGGTGTTATCGGTATCATATGGCTCGGCAGTGCCGCCCTACTCGCCATTGATCATAACATGCCGATGGTTGCTGTTGTTTGTATCAACATGATTGTCAGTGTGATTATTGCCGCTTTTGGTTTTCGTGGCAAAGGCCAGGTTTAGCACACAGTAATTTGGTGTACTATTCGCGTCGTTAAAGTTTACCGGAGAGGCTGAAGGCTGCGAAGGCTAATTGTACCGCCATCTTGGCATCGGCTACCGGGTGATGCATTTTTCTTCCGTATTCTGGATCCAGGCCGTCTTTGAGTGCACGTTTACTGGATGCACTGTCATGATTAGTCATCAGTAATATTGAATTGAGTTCAAGCACCGGAAATGGATGTTGCCAGTAGCGCTCATCCAGGTCAGCATCCTGGCAATCCAGCAAGAATCGATATTCGACCGGATAGCCATTATTTACTAACACATAGTCCGCCTCTGGCTCGGCACGCAGATACCACTGCCAGAAAGCTTCACGCAGCTCCGTATAAGTTTTGTGTGTGACCGGCATGTCATCAATAGCCGGCAGCACATTATTCTTGACCCAGTCATCAACTTTTTCGTTCAACAAGCAGCGGGCTGCAAACTCATCCAGCACATTGCCATTGCCATCCATCACCACTGCACCAACGGCAAAGGCTCGGCCATGCAGGCCATTTGTCTCCAGATCAAAGCTCAGTATCTTAGTTTTTTTACTTAATTTCGGCATTTTAGATTCTTTGGTCATCTTATTGTTTTCTCTTGGCTTCAAGCCAATCCGGCACTACAGAGAAGTCGATCACGAGCCACTTATTCACTTCATCCTCTGTGACATCATACACATGCGCGTAATGTCCGTCAGCTGCACCATGTAGTATTTCATTATTGCCCAGCCCGAATAACTCTGCCGTGTCCCAGAGCATTTTTTCCGTGGGTGCCTCAATCTCTACCAGAGGCTCAAGCCAGGGCCATTCATCAAGCTCAATCTCAACGTCACCCAGCCGCCAGCTCTCTCGCTTCGTTTCTTGATAAGACTTTTGCTCTAAGCCCAATGCCTCAAGCAGTGAACAAGCCCTATCAAAATTATCAACTGTTACATTAATTTCTTTCGTACCAAGTACGCTTTTTTCATCGACTTGCTTATACGAAACCGTTACTTTATTACCTTCGTCACGTACACGTGCCCAGCTATGCGTCCTTACTCCCGGAATATCGAAGTTCTTGCGGCGCATCAGGCGTATCGGCTGCTCCAATGTGGCACCACGCGCCTTTAGCTTTTCACGAATTTCATCGTGATTAACATTCAAAAATTTGGCTTCGATTTCTGTTTGCATTAAGGTCCTTTTTTCTTAAAGCGGTCTTTGTCACGGACAAGAAGCTTATCGATAGCACGCTGCATGCCCCTATCCAGATTCACACCCTCCTGGTTTGCTAGGCAGATAATTGTCCAAAGCACGTCCGCCAGCTCATCTTCGAGATCATCTTCTTTTTCGGTTGGCTTCTTTGGCTTATCCCCATGTCTGTGATTGACGATCCGTGCGACCTCGCCCACCTCTTCGCTGAGACGAGCAACATTTGATAGCGGGCTCCAATAGGGCTTTTCGTAACCCTGCAGGATATCATCGATTTTCTGCTGTAGATCAGAAAGTGTACCGCTCATTTTTCTTCCTCTGGATTGTCTGGTTATTTGGCAAACTCTACCGCGCGGGTTTCGCGGATGACATTTACCTTAATGGTACCGGGATACTGCATAGTACTCTCGATCTTGGTAGCGATATCGCGTGCCAGCTTGATAGCACTCAGGTCATCAACGTCCTGCGGCTTCACAAACACGCGGACTTCGCGGCCGGCAGAAATTGCATAAGCTTTGTCGATACCAGAAAAACCAAGCGCAGTGTTTTCGAGGTCACGCATGCGTTCACCAAAGTTTTCGGCCGAGATGTTGCGAGCACCGGGTCGGGCAGCACTAATTGCATCTACGACGCGGATAATCAGAGCCTCGACGCTTGTGGCCTCAACATCATCATGATGTTGTTCAGCTGCTAAAGCAACTTCTTCCGGTGCGCCATACTTGCGCAGCATTTCACCACTAATGTGGTGATGCTTGCCTTCCATTTTGTGGGTCAGGGCCTTGCCAAGATCATGGACCAGTGCGGCATATTTGGCAGTTTTTACGTTGGCGCCGATTTGATCGGCAATCGTGCCGGCAATATGCGCCATCTCAGTTGAGTGCTTGAGCACATTCTGTCCGTATGAAGTACGGTACTTCAGCTCACCAAGTAACTGCAGGACTTCTTTAGGAATACCAACAATGCCAACCTCACGTGCGGCGTCTTCGGCGGCGTGCATGACATCTTTTTGGACTTGCTTCTGAGCTTTTTCGACAACCTCTTCAATACGGCCTGGGTGAACACGGCCGTCCTTGAGCAGCATCTCAAGCGCAATGCGGGCCACCTCACGGCGGACCGGATCAAAGCTACTGAGGATGATCATGCCAGGCGTATCATCAACCATAATGTCCACGCCTGTTGCGCGCTGCAGAGCTTGAATATTACGGCCCTCTTTACCAATAATGCGGCCTTTCATTTCTTCATCTTCCAGCTTTACAGCCGTCACTGTACGCTCGGCAGTTACTTCACTTGCCATACGCTCCATGGCAGTAACTATTACCAAGGCAGCCTGTTCTTCAGCTTGCTCTTTGGCTTCATTTTGCAGTTTATTAACCAGACCAAGCAGATCATTACGAATATCGCGCTCGGTCATTTTCATAAGCTTATCAGCGGCTTCGGTTTTAGTAAGTTTAGCAACCTTCTCAAGCTTCTCCTGCTGCTTGGTACGGATAGCCCTGATCTCATTCTTGAGCTCTTCTACCTCACCCTCGCTAACACGCAGTGCTTCAGTGCGCTTGTCGATCTGATCCAACTTTTTATCGAGCGCTTCTTCGCGGGAGATTAAGCGAGCTTCGATTTCTTTGGTTTCTTTACGACGCTGGGCTTCATCTTTACGGGCTTTATCACTAATCTCGGCGGCTTCGTCACGCGCTTTTTGCAAAGCCTCGCTAGCTTCTTTCTTGGCCTTCTTTAGCTCTTTTTCGGCAGCAGCCTCCACTGAGCCAAGCTTCTTTTTGGTCATGACAGTGCTCGCGCCATAGCCAGCGCCAGCTCCTACAATTGCTAGTACAATTGCTAGTAGCAACATATCTGTTTTTCCTTTCTATATGCTCACGCACCCATCGTGCAGGACAATCACTTTCACTTCATTAGTCCCTATGGGGTAGCCGCGAGTAATGCTAAGTTGAATAAAAAATAGAACGTATTAGGTCTAAGTAGGATCTCCCAAAACTCGAATATCCTACTCCAAGAATATCACTTTCGTTATTACTACAACAGCTTTTTTAACGTTTTTGCTGAGTAATATGTACTGGCGCGCCGTATTTGGGTATCACAATCTGGTCATTTGCACCGTTTTGCAGGTCGGCCAGGCCTTTTTCGAGCCAACCTTTCTCACCTTCAATCCCTACAATAGGAATACCAAGCCCCGCAGCCAGACCATTTGCCACACTCAAGCCAATCCGAAGTCCTGTAAAACTTCCCGGACCCTTATAAGCCACAATACCGTCCAAGCCGGACAACTGCTTTCCCTGATCCTCCAGTAATGCTGCAATTTTGGTATGAATTGTCTCAGCAAGTTGCCGATGGGCTGCCCAAGTCTGATAGGCGAGCTGTGTCTGAGCATCATACAGACCAATCTCGGCTTCTGGTTTGTCGGTGCGAATAGTTAAAATAATCATGTCAGCGCCTCTTTCAGATGTTCAGCTTCGGCGGGTAAGTCAATCGTAATGAGTCGGTTTTCCTCACCCGATGCAATACGTTCCAGCATAATCAACACGTGGCGAGCCGGCAGTACTTCCTCTACGACATCACCCCATTCAATAACGCTGACTATTTTTGGATCATCGATAACCTCGGCTAGCTCGTAGCCAACTACACCCGCTTCGCTTAGCCGGTAAAAATCAAAGTGATGAATCTCCAATCCATCCCGGGCGGTATAGACTTGGCTTACCGTAAAAGTTGGACTGCTCACAATATCATTGCTGCCAAGCCCCTTGGCCAGCCCTTTGGTAAAAGTCGTCTTGCCGCCGCCTAAGTCACTCGTAAGCACCAGGACTTCGCCCCCACGGCAGAGCCTACCGAGCCGCTCGCCTAAGCCGTAGGTATCGTCGGAACTGGAAGATTCGATTTTGAATATCGTGCCGGTACTCATACAAGGCATATCCTACCGCGAGCAGCCCCACCCCTGCAAGTACACCAGGATGCAGCGGTGTAGCATCATCAAGACCAGCCGGGTTGGCAGCACTCGCTACGGTACCGGTAGCCGAACCGCCGCTGGCTGTATTAATACCAAGTACGGCAGCTGCGGTTTTGGCCGTACCCGAAGCAGCCGTGCCGCTGAGTGAATTCATGGCATTTGGCGTGGGCACACCTGTCCATACCCAGGTACCGTTATTAAGCGCCCAAGCCTGGCCGTCTTTGGCGCTTTTGTATGGTTCACTCTGACCGACGATTTTTTCATTTGGATCCAGCAACCACACCTGCGCTTCTGTATTAGACAGGCTTATGCTTGTATCGCCAGAAGTAAAAGCCTTGAACTCTTTGGGTTTTAGTACAGTACCTTCCGGGAAGGTGTATTTTCTGGGAGTTTTGCTACCAAAAGCCAGCTTAAACCCCGTCAGGTCAAAAGCAGTGTCGTTGGGATTATACAGTTCAATAAACTCATCATCAGCATCGGTCTGCGGACTGGCTGGATTGGGCAACA
>CAZJWS010000029.1:0-720 GCA_964549985.1 uncultured Candidatus Saccharibacteria bacterium
CCGTCGTGGTTAACACGAGCATAGCGGACTGCATCAGTTTCTCCCCAGCCCAAATCCGCTCCGCCCGTCAGATATACATAGCCGTTAGCGGCGGTGATACTATGTGCACTTGTAATATTACCACCGAGAGGGGTAGTAGAAGTCCAACCGTTAAAAGCAGCTGTGTTGTTGCCCAGTAGCGAAATTGTGCCGTTGTTTGTTGTATCCACTTGGACCAGATTGCTGCCTGCCGAATTTTGAACCTGGAATGCCGAAGAGCTGTTGGTGCCATTACGGAAGTTAGCCGCACCATTGGCACCAATACCGAAGTATGTGCTGCTGCCGGCACTATCCTGAATTGCCAGAACATTACCAGTCTGGGTACCGTTAGCACGGACCAGGAGCTGGGTCTGGTTGGAGGTACCGATAACTTGTAGCTTTGCGCTCTGATCGGTAGTACCGCCGATAGAAAGTGAGTCTGTGTTCTGTGTTAGGTAGGCAAAAGTACCCGTATCGGTAAAGAGACCACCCGGATCAGTAATACAGTCAACCCAACCACTGTTCTGGTAGCAGCGGAATTTATTGTCGAATGTATTGTAGTACATATAGCCCTCGGCACCACCAGCCGGGTCGCCAGTAGTACTCTTAACATCAAGTGCCAAGAAGTCAGGGGTAGTTGAGCCAGCCCCCCCTGCACCAATCTGTATACGGCCAATGGTGCCGGTGCCCGAAGATTGCAGG
>CAZJWS010000029.1:730-9960 GCA_964549985.1 uncultured Candidatus Saccharibacteria bacterium
CCGTTGAAGCAGTCGAACCCAGAGTAACCGTCTTAGCACCCGTACCACCGGTACCAAGGTTGATAGTCTGAACACCAGTGCCAGTGCCCAAGTTTATTGCTGCAGTAGAGCTGCCACCGCCGATGGCGATGCCACCAGAGCCTGACTGGATTGTAGTGGTACCCGTGGACGCAGTAGAGCCGATGGTGACCGTCTTGGCCCCAGTGCCACCGGTACCAAGGTTGATAGCGTGAGCACCAGTGCCAGTACCAATACCGATGGTACCCGTACCACTGCCAGACGAACCAATGTTGATCGCGCCAGTGGTATGATTCGTGCTTGTTAGAAGGTTAGCAATGTTAAGCTGGTTATCACTGGTAGCAGAGGCTGCATCTACTTGAAAACCAATGATGACGTTGTTATTGCCGCTCGTAATATTATCACCAGCCTGGTGACCAACAGCGATATTATTGTTACCGGTTGTATTATAGAGAGCACTAAACCCGAGCGCGACATTCTGATGCGCATTCGCACCACCGCCCAAAGCCGCTCCACCGACCGCAACATTATATGTACCCGTTGTGAGCGAGCCCATGGCTTGTGTGCCAAGAGCCGTGTTATTATGACCCCCGTTAATGGCATCTAGGACATTGTAGCCCACAGCAGTATTGCCCCCGCCGCTACTGCCAGCTAGTGCAGCATTACCTATACCTATATCAGTAACGCTCGCATTGCCGTTGCCAGCCAACCGGCCAATAAACAGCGAGGCGCTTCCGGAACCATCAAAGTTACCATGCATACGGAATAGTTCAGAACCGTTGCTTACTTGACCAACAATAAGTGGCGCTGTCTGGGAACTTGCTGCACGAAGTACGAGCACCGAATCAGCTGCGTCATCGTTAACTACCTGTAATTTACCATCCAAGTCTGAAGTTGAACCCACGCTCAGTTGGTCGGTTAAGCTGGTTAGATAAGTTACGTTACCTCCGTCGGTAAACAGGCCGCTTGGACTGGTAATACAGTCTTTCCAGGAGCTGGCCTCATAGCATCGGAATTTGCCGGCATTTGAGTTGTAATACATACCCCCGTTGACGCCAGTCGGATCACCAGAGCCGGTTTTGGTGTCGAGGACAAGCAGCTGGCCGGTGGTATCAGAGGTGCCAATGACCAGGTTGCCACTTGTATAATCACTGCTGGTCAGTAGCCCGCCGATATTCAACTGATTATTACCCGTAGCCGAAGCAGCTGCCTGGAACGCACCAATGATAATATTACTGGAGCCAGTGGTAATATTGTCACCAGCCTGTATGCCAAGCCCCACATTGTACTGCCCACTCGTTACATCATTGAGTGTAGAATATCCTATAGCAGTATTGTATGATCCAGTGGCTGCAGCAAGAGTACCGGCACCTATGGCAACATTGTGCTCGCCGCCTTCGGAGAAGATCATCGAATATTGGCCCAGGGCAATGTTGTTTGAGCCGCTGGCGTTATCCTGCAATGCACCCTCACCTATGGCGATACTGTTGCTGCCGGTGGTATTTTGGTACAGGGCCTGGAAACCGAGGGCGACATTATAGCCACCAGAGGTATTGTCATACATTGCGTTACGGCCGAGGGCGATGTTGCTATCGCCTTCGTTGCTCCTCAGCGCCTCATTACCGAGGGCGATGTTATATTGTCCGCCTTCGGAGTTCCACATCGTAGAGTTACCAATAGCGATGTTGTCGCTACCGGCTTCATTATTAACCAGTGTGTTGTAGCCGAATGCCGTATTGCCCGATCCTAATGCACTGTGTAGCGCATTGTAACCTACAGCAGTATTATTTGAGCCAGTTTGGTTGTCCAGTAATGCTTCGTGGCCAAGCGCAACATTATAAGACCCTGAGGTAAGGTACCTAAGACTGTAGCCTACACCAATGTTACTAGCACCACTAGTAATACTCGAACCAGAGAGCGAACCCATAAACAAGCCGCCGTTGGTGCCCACACGGAATATCTCGTTAGAGCTGCTGTCTTGCGCCATTATAAGCGGATTGGTTTGCGTAGAGTGAGCGCGGATGAGGAGCTGGGTTTGGTTAGAAGTGCCGATAACCGCCAGTTTGGCAGAAGCTGAAGAGCTGCCCCCGATGACTAACTCGTCTGAGGTACTCGTAAGATAAGTGTATGCTCCGGCATCGGTGAACAATGAGCCACCGCCACCGATACTACAGCCAACCCAAGCCAGTACGCCTGGGGTAGCACTGTTGGCCAGACATTGGTTAGCAGAACCTACGGCGGTTGGTAGAGTCAAGCTGTAGTTGGTACTGATTGAAGATGCTTCCAGGGTGATAGCATTAGAAGATCCATCGAACAGCGACAGGCTACCTGCTAACGAACTATGGCCTATGGTCAGGTTGCCTGCGGTATAGTCACTGCTGTGCAGCAGCCCTGCGATATTAAGCTGGTTGGAGCTCGTAGCAGAAGCTACGTCTTGGCCGTAACCGATGATAATATTGTTTGAACCAGAAGTAATGCTACCACCAGCCTGAAAACCCAAGCCTATATTACCGCTGCCGGTGCTATTGAGCAAAGCCTGGAAGCCAACCGCGAAGTTATGACTGCCACCCTCGCTATCCTGCATGGCGCCAGCACCAAAGGCGATATTGAAAGAGCCAGAGGAATTACCCGACAGGGTGCCGCTACCCAAGGCAATGTTATCACCACCGGACACGTTGTCGGTCAAAGCGGCGTCACCGATGCCAATATTGAAGGAGCCGGTGGTACTGTATAGAGCAGCAAAACCTATAGCAACATTGCCGCCGCCGTTAGCATTCTGCATGGCGCTGGTACCAAGAGCTATGTTGCTACCCCCAGTGGTGGTGGCCTGTAGGGCACCACCACCCAGAGCAATATTATGACTACCGCTGGTCAGGCTGGACAAGGCATTGGCACCAATGCCAACGTTTTCAGCATTGCCGGACTGGGTAGTACCACCAGCGCTATTACCAAAGAACAGGTTGGATCCAATAGCAGTCAGCCGAGCCAGTTCCGTGCCATTGCTGTTCTGGAAGAGGATCAATGGATTATCGTCGGTCTGGCCGGAGTGGGCCCTCACCAGCAGCTGGGTCTGATTGCTGGTGCCGACTACAGCCAACTTGGCACTCATACTAGAGCTAGAGCCCACAACCAACTGGTCAGAGGTGCTGGTGAGGTAAGTGTGGGCACCCGCATCGGTGAACAATGATCCACCATCTCCAGGACAAGCGCCCCAAGATGGCGCGGCGCCAGTCGTAGCAATAAAACAGTCGCCGGTAGTACCGGCCGCAGTGACCTGCAGTGCGCCAGTACCATTACCGTATAGAACACCATACTGTGTAAAGGTGCCTGCGCCGGTACCGCCACGGCTAACACCAAGCTGGCCGGCCCAAGTAAGCGTATGTGTATTGCCAGCACTTACCACGGTAACATTCGTGTCGTCACCAAAGGTCTGCGTACCACCAGTTTGGCCGTTAAGCGAGCTTAAGCCCACACCATCGCCAGGACAGCTGCCCCATAGAATAGTAGTTGTGTTGCTCAGCAAACACTGTTCATCGGCTCCTCTTGCCAGTCTTGTTGCATTACCACTATTGAAGTACAGCAGGTCACCCTGGGTAGTGAGTCCAGCCAAGTTGTTGATCGCCCCCTGCGCCGTACCAGAGCCCGTACCACCCCGGCTTACTGCGAGTGTTCCGTTCCAGGTGAGTGTGTGGACATTTGCTGATGACACAATGGTCACATTGGTATCATCGCCAAATGTCTGAGAGCCCCCAGTCTGAGCGTTCAAAGAGCTAAGGCCCACCCCATCACCAGGACAAGCGCCCCAAGCTGGCGCTGCACCGGTATTGCCGAGCAGACATTCACCAGTAGCGCCAACAGCGGTAACCTGCAGTGCTCCGGTGCCATTGCCGTACACCAACCCGTATTGGGTCAATGTTGAAGCACCGGTACCACCGCTACTAACAGCCAGCGGGCTTGACAGGGTGAGGCCTGCAAAAGTAGGCGTGGATGAGGTGTTAATATCTTGCGGTGTGCTGAGGGTGATAATACCGGCATTATTATTCACAATAATCCGGTTGGCCGTACCTTGAACCGTGACGGCGCCGCTAAAGGTATTGAGGCTGCTGACACCCCCCGCACCAGTACAGGTATCCCACTGGATGGTTGTGCCGGTACTGATAAGGCACTGGCCGTTGGTGCCACGAGCCAGACGCGTGCTGTTGGTGCCGTTGTGGTACAGCAGGTCGCCGTTGGTGGTCAGGCCAGACAGCGCGTTGATCGCCCCCTGAGCAGTCGAAGCTCCGGTGCCACCGTTTGCAACCGGAATCTGACCAGTCAGGCTGATGTTACCAGCAGCAGATAAAGCAACGTTACCAGAGGCGCTCACCGCCAGAGTACCGCTGGCATCAGGCACGGTCAAAGTGCGCGCACCAGTGGCAGTGCCCGTAAAACGGAAGTTGTTGGTGGCAGTGCCTCCTATATATAGGTCTCTGAATGGAGCACTACCAGAACCCAGGTCAATCGAAGTCGAGCCGGGCAATAGGCTCGTGTTAATAGCCACCGTTGTCAGGTTAGAGAGTGCAGTGTTAGCGCCGCCGCTTGGACCGCCGATACAGTTACCCGCCTCAAGCAGACAGATGGTACCAGAGGCATTCGGCACGGTAATCGTCTTGGCGCCACCAGAAGGTGTCGCGAAGACAATTGTATTTGTATTGCCACTGTTAGTTGCGCTGATGCTCGAGCTGCCGTTGCCCTGTAATGTAAATGCCTGAGTAGTTGAACCGACCGTCAGTGTACCGCTTGGAGTAATAGTATTGAGTGCACTTGTTGATGTGATGTCAGCATTAGCACCAGATGCAGCCGCACCCAGGTTAGTGCGAGCACCTGTTGCGTTTGACGATCCGGTACCACCGCTTGCAACTGGCAGTGTACCGGTCGTGCTAATGTTACCAGCACCATCAATTGCTATAAAGCCCGAAGCCGTTACAGGCAGCGTGGCCGACGAACCGGTGAAGTTTGGAATTGTAATCACCTTATCACCGCCAAGTGTCGCGCTCAGGAATGTTACTGTTTGCTCAGTCGCGTCACCATCACTCAAGATTACCCGTCCGCTTGCGCCAACACTGCCTACACGCAGGCCTGCAGATACAGAGCCAGTCAAGGTAAGCGTGCTGAAGGTAGGCGTGCTGTTTGTAGCAATGTTTTGTGGCAAGCTTAGGACAATTGGGTTTACACCGTTGCCAGTTACGTTTACCTGGTTAGCGGTGCCCTGGATAGTCACACTGCCGCTGTTGCCGTTGATTTGTGTCACACCGCCACCGCCGCCACTGCCAGTCAAACAATCACCAAAGGTTAATTGGCCGGAACCGTTAGTCTTAACACATTGGTTGGCCGTACCATCTGCTACTGGTAGCGTAAGCGTAAAGTTAGCAGACGTTGCACCGCTTTGCAGAGTTAACGTATTAGCATTGGTGCTGTTTTTTAGATCAATCCTACCTGTTGCACTTGAGCTGACACCCAAGGTCAAACCATTAGTCCCCTGCACTACCAGTGAACCGTTATTAATGGTGAGTGCGGAGCCGCTTTCGCTGAGCAGCGAGTCACCAAGTGTTTGCGTACCGGTAAACTTAGGAATACGGCCGGTCGTACCACCAGGTGTCGAGACCGCACCGGACAAGCCACTACAGTTACCGTCGGTTGTACAGACGGTATAAGTACCTACCCCGCCGGCTGGATTACGGTCAAAGTTATAACGCACTGTGCCGGTTGGTGCAGCACCACTAAAACCAACAACCGTAACACCGCTACCGGTTGTAGCCGATATGGTAGAGGAGCCATCGCCTTGCAGCGTAAAGGTATTGCCCGTGCTGCCAAGTGTAAAGGTGCCGCTTATCGGCGTGATGGTGTTCACACTCAAAATACCGGTGTTTGTCAGTGTCAGTACATTGGTGCCGCTATTCTGTAGATCTAAGATATAGCCGGCATTTGTCTTATTAATAAAGATGGAGGCATCGGTAGAGTTATCAGACTGAGCCGAGCCAGGGGCTAAGAGTACGGCCTGGCCGCCGCCTGCCACACAGCTAATACCAGTGGTACAAATGGTTTGGCTGGCCGGACCGGTGGTTGGGAATATGAACTCAATTCCGCCGGCATTGAAGACGATCCCATCCGCACCCGCATTAACAGTAATTGTCTGGCCCGGTGCCGTTTGGGTAATGTTATTGGCAGTGAGCACACCGGACGTGCCCAATGTCAGGTTCGCGAACTGCGGGCTGGCGGCAGTAGAAATACCTTGGATCGTATTGATAACACCGCCTGCCGATGAAAAGTTAGTCGAGTTGAAAGCAGCAATACCTTTGGTTGTGCCATCGGCAGCCGCATCGTTTATTGTCACCACGCCGCCAGAGCCACTGGCGTTATTAATCGAAACTGAGCCAGTCTGACTGTTAAGGCTGGTTACGCCGCTACCGGCAGTGGCAAAACCACAAGACACCGAACCTTGCACACAAAGCGTGCCGCTTTCGTCAGGCAAATTAATGGTCCGGTTAGCCGTTGGTGCCGTAAAGCTTAGTGCCGTCGTAAAGGCACCTGACTGGCCGATGATCTGACTGGCTGAGGTACCACGTAGAATAAATTGCTGGTTCAGGGCACCAGCTGTAAAGGTACTGCCTGGCGTAATCGTTAGAGCTCCAGCCGACTGCAGCAAAGAAGTCGTTAACGAAACCGACGCTACCAGCGGGTTTGAAATTGTCACCGATGAGCCGTCGTCGCTGATAGAAGAGTCTGCAATTGAATTCGTGCCAGTAAACTTTGCTATACGGTTGGTTGTGCCCGGGCTAGATACAGAGACATCCCCTGATCCACCGCCGCCTCCGGGACAAGCCTGGAATGATGGCGCGGCCGCCAGGTTGGATAACAAACAAAGCCCGGCAGACCCGGGGACGTTGGTTTCGCCGATTGCACCGGAGCCATTACCAATCAGCACACTGTATGGGCTGAAGGTTGTCCGGCCAGTACCACCATTACTAACGGTAAGTGCACTGCCAAGTCCAAGGCTAGCAAATGTTGGCGATGAAGTAACAGCAAGATCCTGTGGCAATCCAAGGGTTGCGACTCCGTTTGATTTATTGACGGTCAACCCATTTGGCGCAACCAAAATATCCAGGATGCCATTGTTGCTAATCGTTGTACCGCTGATACTGATACCGTTTCCGCCTACAAGTGTTATAGCGCCTGTCTGCCCTTGCAGGCTCGTAACACCAGTTTCTGCTGCCGCTGGCACGGTTGGGATACTTTCCTGGGATGCAACGGCAACAAACTTCGAACCATCAAAATACTGGAGGGTATTGGTATCTTTGTCAAACACCAACTGACCGGCCACACCCTGAGTGGGCACCGTGGATGGCGCCAAGTAAAGCTGCCCATTTACCTGCAATTGAGCATTTACGGTTAATTTCTGTGCTAATCCGTTACCAACCTGGTTATCACCATCGCCTGCGACCGGCAACTGAGCCTGTTGCGGAACGACTGTTGGCTTGTTTTCAATCCGGCTGACAAATAACACAGAGATACCGATACCCAGTGATAAGAAGATAATGATCAAAAACACAAACAGCGCAAATCGGCGCGCTGAGCCTAGGATTTTTGTGACTAGATACGATGTGTCCATTTGTTTTAAATTTTTTGTTCAACTACAGCTGGTTTCTCAACTGACGCGAGATTAACAGATGTAATTATACGCTTATGCCTACTATAAAACCAAGTAAAACAAACAATTTAGTGAGTAAATTCTTGACAAGATATCCACAGATATCTAGCCATATAGTACTAGCTATTTAATACTACATCTCCTCTACCCCTGTTGTGAATCAACTATTAAGAAAATGTCCAGCCGGACAATTTTTGACAGTTTTTATTTGTAACACTTCGGCCACCACCCTAGAAGTTATGCTTATACTACGGTATACTATGGACGAGTAAAGCAATATCTAAAATTTTGCGACATGGAGCTAAAGAGGGTTTAATCATATGCCACAGCATCGCCAGGATGAAGACATAGACAGTATTTTGTCGTCTATCATGCAGGGTCATCACCCAAGTATGCCTAGACCTGAGCCCGCACCCCAGAAGAGACCCGCTCATCACTCTCAAGTAACGAAGGAAACTGCTCAACTCAGAGATACACCCGTACAGATAAGTAAAAAACCATTACAACCAGCATACGCCCCCGTTCAAGACCGTGCGCCACTTAGCCATACTCCTCAGAACAAATCGGTGGAGCCTTCGAAGCCTATGAAAAAGCATCGCCTTAAGAAACGTGCACTGGTTATCCCTGCTACCGTACTTGCTCTAGCGACACTTGGTTTCTTCGCTCAGACTTACCTCAGTCTGTCGTCCTCTCCATTTGCGAGTGAACTGTCCGCGTCAACCAAGTACCCCCTTCTCTATCCTGGCAAGTTACCAGCAGGCTTTGCAATTGACAAAACCAGTGTCAGCCAGTCATCCAATGGCGCGACTATATATGCAATTAAGGGCAAAGATAACAAGATCATTAACATAAGCCTCCAGAAACAGCCAAGTGGTCTGAATCTTCAGCCACTCTACGATACAATGACAGGCGTGAAGAAAGTTGATACCCCGGCAGGTGATACAACAATCGGTGTGTCAAAAGATAACATGCTTACCGCAAACACACTATCTGGTGATGTATGGGTGATTGTGCGAACCCAAGTAGACAGTATCAGCATGTCAGACTTTGAGGCGCTGCTTAAGAGCTTTAAGCAAGGATAAGTATGGCAAAGAAGAAACCAAAGGTTGATGAATCAGAACTAATCGCCGAGGCATTCTCGGATATAATGTCCCAAGACAAGTCACCCAAGAAAAAGCCGGACTACAAACTCAAGAAATCGGTCAAAGTCACACTAATCCTTATCCTCACTATGGTTTTTATAGGTGTAGGAACGATTATATTTCTAAGCATAGAACGAAGGTCAGACTTTGCGAAAGCTGCGGCCAGATATAAGAGTAATGCTAGTTTTACGCTTCATGAACCGCTACCCTTACCCCAAGGTTATACCCTGGACCAAAACTCTGTGAGGTTTGAGGGGGGCATACTCTTTACTACCCTGGCCAACGGCGACAAAAAAATATTCATCACCCAACAAAAAGCACCCGAAAATATGCCCGGTCTAAGCGGTCTAAGATCGTTTAACCCGGTTAATGCCCCTTTAGGT
>CAZJWS010000030.1:0-251 GCA_964549985.1 uncultured Candidatus Saccharibacteria bacterium
GTTATATCCGTGAAATCCTGCTTGACCATACACTGGGCGAACTCACGCCCACGGCTGAAGTCCTGTTGTTCAGTGCGGACCGCACGATCACTTACGAAACTTTCACAAAACCACGCCTCCTAGCCGGACGTTCTGTAGTGTCGGACCGAAGCTACCTAAGCACCATGGCGTACCAGCAGAGCGCTCATGGCCTGCCTTATAAAGTTGTCGAGCAGGCAACCAACCTTGCACTTGGCACCGAGCGCGCAGAC
>CAZJWS010000030.1:261-1411 GCA_964549985.1 uncultured Candidatus Saccharibacteria bacterium
CAGACAAGCAAGTTATATTCGATATCGACTACGACACCGCAATGCAACGAATGATTGCTTCCGGCAAAAATGTTGAGGGTGATCGTTTTGAGCGGTTGGGCGAAGACTTTCATAACAAAGTCCGTAACGGATTTCTTAACCTTGCCCGTAACCTTGGCGAGCGTGCAGTCTTGATTGATGCATCCGGCACAGTAGAAGAAGTGGGGCAGGAATTGTTTGACCAAGTTGGAAGCCTATTGATTGAGGGAGTAAGGGTATGAGCCGCGGAAGATACATCGTTATAGAGGGGCCGCAGGGCACGGGCAAGACTACTCAGCTCGAGTTGCTGGCAGAGCGTTTACGTGCAGCGGGTTATGCCGTTAGGTTGTTCCGTGAGCCTGACAGCCAAAGCGACCTGACCGCCCGGACAATCCGCATGCTTACCCAGGACCCGCGCTATCCGATGAACACCCGTACCGAGGTGCTGTTGTACAACGCTGCCCGCAGCCAGTCACTTGAAGTTATCAGGGGAGCCCGTGACCAAGGGGTCATCTGCCTCTGCGACCGCAACTACCTGACTACGCTCGCCATTCAATACTACGGCCGCGGCGATGTGCCGGATTACGAAACCATTACCAAGATTATCGACTTTGCGGTCGCCGACATGCAGCCGGATATGACCATTGTCCTTGACGCCCCCGTGCAGACCCTGCGCGAGCGTGCCAAAAACCGCGCGGCAGGCGAGCGGTTCGATGATCTGGACGAAGCTTTTCTGGAGCGTGTACGCGCCGGCTACCTCTGGGAAGCACACCAGCGCAAACTTCCAGTAATCTTTGCCAACAACACCCCCGACAAAGTGTCAGAAGCCATTTGGCAGATCCTCAACGGCAAACTACAGGACTCCAAAGCAGTAGAAGCTGCACCACCCATCAGTATTACCGCACCGGCTACCCCCATCCAGGAAGTCCTGGACAAAAAGAAAAAAGAAATCGCAACTGCCAAGACGGAAGAAGATGTAGCCTATGTTACCAAAGACAAAAACGGCCACTTTACGGTTACCGAAGCCGGCAAACAATTCCTGGAAGAGTCAGTCACCTCTGTAGACGGCGATGTATATGCCTTTAACGACAAACTAAGCCCCATGACAATTGCCGCTGCCATTGCGCGTCTC
>CAZJWS010000030.1:1421-4412 GCA_964549985.1 uncultured Candidatus Saccharibacteria bacterium
CCTCAGCCGCCGCGGCGATGACATGCGGGTTACCATCCTGGACGAGTTTGCCGGTGCAATGGGCAAAGACGAGAAACTCCTCCAGCGTGTCATAACTGCCTACGGCGATGACTCTGTACAGCAATTAGTGGGCCAGCACGTGGTGGTAGAGAACGCCAGTAATCTTCTGACCAAAAAGCTCGAATGGGGCCGCCTGGCTGCCTATCTGGAGCAATCCACCCGTTATATTTATTTCGACCAAAAGGACAAAAACGGCCAGTACCGCTACTTCACGCCCAGCCATTTGCCTAAGAAACTCAAAAGCACCTATAGGAAGACTATGGACGAGATCTTTGACCTGTACTCGGACATGGTGCACAAACTGACCGATTACGTGACCGAGCACAGCAACGTACCCGAGGCCGAGCGCGACATCGCCTTCCGGGGTGCGGTGCGTGCCCAGGCCTGCGATGCGGTGCGTGCCGTTTTGCCCGTAGCCACCAAGTCTACGGTAGGTATCTTTGCTTCTGGCCAGGCACTCGAGAGCCTGATTATGCACCTGCTCAGCGATGAGCTGCCCGAGGCCAAAGCAACCGGCCAGGCCATGCTGGAACAAGCCCGCAAAACCATCCCGACTTTCCTGGAGCGCGCCGACAAACCCGACCGCGGTGGTGCAGCTATTGCTTACCGCGCCAACACCTTTAAATCTGTCCGGGAGTTTGCCGACAAGAATTTGCCGCAAGCCCTCGGTAACCTCGATGACGATGTCCAGCTAGTAGATTACTGGCCGCGCAACGAACTCGATCTGTTGCCGCACATGCTCTACGAGCACAGCACTATGAGCCTGCAAGACCTGAAGCAAGAAGTCCGCACCTGGTCATACGACCAAAAGCTAGAGGCATTCAACACCTACATGGGCGAGCGCCTCAACCGCCGCCATCGTCCCGGCCGCGCACTGGAGGTCGCCCACTACAGTTATGATCTCATCTGTGACTACGGCATTTTCCGTGACCTGCAACGCCACCGTATGGTAGATAGCCTGGAGTGGCAGCTTCTTACCCCTCGTTACGGATTTGATATGCCAGAGCTTGTCGAAAAAGCCGGCCTGGCTGATGATTTCGAGGCCTGTTTTGACAAGGCCGCCGGGCTGTACAGCATTATGCAAGCAGAAGGTTTCGAACTAGAGGCCCAGTATGCCACGCTACTCGGCCACCGCATGCGCTGGAAGATTACCTACAACGCCCGCGAAGCCTTCCACTTACACGAACTCCGCACTTCACCGCAGGGCCATCCAGGATACCGCAAACTCGTCAAAGAAATGCACGACAAACTGTGCGAAGTCCACCCGATGCTCGGAGCGTCAATGAAGTTTGTTAACAAAGGGGAAGACGAGGAATTAACCCGCCTCGCCGCCGAAAAATACACACAGTTCAAGCTTAATCAGCTCCAGTAAATCACTGGTCCTTACGGTAAGGAACCGCAAACACCCCAACCGTACTTCCGTCATCTGAGTAACGTACCGTCAGCCCGGCATCGGGTGTCAGGCCTTCGCATAATCTGTTCCATACGCTTTGGGCACCGCGCTCATAGAGCTCGGCTACCCGTTCATGAGGTACGCTTGCCAGATGTAGCTCACCGCCAGCTACAAAGGCTGCACCAGCGCCGAGCAGGCGTAGTGCTTCGGTGTTTACAAAGTCCGGTAACTCCCGGCTGGTATTCTGTTCGATAAGTGTCATCTGATAAATTCCTGTTCTAAGTTAAGGTGATTGAAAGTTATTGGGGTATATGTGGGACATGTTTGCTTCATATGCTGCAGATACATTGAAGACACCACCTTATAGTCCAGGCGTGAGATTAGATTGGCGTTGATGATTTGTTGCACGTTTTTCATGCGATTACATCCCTCTCAACAAAAGAACCGACTCCTTCTGGTCTGCTGGAGTCGGTTGATTCGTTTGATCTAATTTTATTCTTGTACGAATTCCGTCCAGCTAACCACGCGCAATCACAATAGCACCGAGCATGCGCTTGGTGGCTGTTGATTGGCAGTAGTTGTGGGAAAAACTCATTACGAGTTCAATGTACGCCATGTTTTCATTGGTGTCAACAAAATTGTTTTGACACTACATATAGTGGGTGTATAGTGGGTTGTGATGACAAGTGCATTCACTAGCAACATGATTTCAAAGAACCTCGTGATTCTCGTTACGGGTCTTGTTGCACATGGTGAAGCCGCATAAATAAACCGCAATAAGACCAAAAAAGCATAAGCGGCTTCACCAAGCCGCTTTTTAATTTTTAAAGGAAAAATACATGACACAACGATTTGAACATTATAGCCCCGCACACTACGATAACGCGCCGCGCGGGCAATGGCCCGGCAGAGCAGCAGTACACTTTGCGCAACAGCTACAAGTAGAGACTGTAGAACCCCAACCAAATCCCGAGCCAGCAGCGCCAAGCCAAGGAGAATAGCTATGAAGTCTTTAGAAGAGAAGATGCAGTGCCAGGGGAAGCCCTGTCCGCTTTGGGAAAAGCCGGCAGGGCACCTGCACATGCCGCCAGAACCCTACGATGGCCCTAATGCCGATCTGGAGATCACCGACCCCCAGGTTATTGCAATTGCGGATGAGATTCTCGGCAATCGCAAAAAGGGTATCGTTGGCTCATACGATGGCCTAACAGTAACGCCAAGTGGCGAGCGGGATCATGATTATGAGTTTGCCCGAATACTTGAAGAGCTTGGTGCGTTGAGTGTCAATCACTCAAATGAAATGGTGACACTATGAAGTCGGCTGAACTATCGCGTCACGCAATGCGCGACGCTCGTGCACTGCGTGACCGTAGCATACCTGACACCCGCCGTGACGAATTAATCGCCTTTTACACCGAACAGATTACCGACATAGTACAGGCAGATGAAAGTGCCGCTGTGTGGAGGGAGGGCGAGTTGCCGCCACGGATTGTGTTAGCCACCAAGCTAATCAATGAAATGTTTCACGAGGCACATTA
>CAZJWS010000030.1:4422-8806 GCA_964549985.1 uncultured Candidatus Saccharibacteria bacterium
CCCACAGAGCTCTATATGAAAGTGACTTTCCAAACAATGACGCCATCGCCTATACCGTGCTGTCCGCACTTGCATTTTCGGTTGACACCATCCGTGGCCAAGCTGACCCAGGAAGACTACCGGCTTACATCTGTGCGCCGATATTTCCAGCTGAACTCATGGCAACAGATCAAGAACTTGCGCTAGCAGGCTAAAAACGTAAGAATTCTTACAGATTTTTTAACTAATTTATGCTATAATATGTTTACAATGAACTATTGGACGGAGTCCACTCCAAATCAACCAGTCCAAACCCATGGTTTTAGTGCAAAAACTGTCGAGGCATGGGAGCGCTCCGGGCTACTTGAGCGAAGGCCCGACCTTAGAGCATATGTCGTAAGTACGTCAGAAGTTGTAGAAGTTAATACTTTACAATCCACCCCTGATGTAGTAGAATAATTTGGATTACCAAAGACAGCGACGGGGAAACCTTGATAATGTCGCCGAGGCAATTTAGTAGATAGTAGTTAGTAGCTGGTATTTAGTAAATTCTTTTGTCTCTGGAATCACCAGGGACATTTTTTATGTCTGTAATCGGTCTAGATTTAGGAGTCGATAGATCTGGACAAGCCAATTTAAAGACCATAAGGAAATCAAATGGCTTTAAGCAAATCAAAGAAAAATGAAGTTGTCGCTGAGATCAGTGAATTACTAGCATCTTCACGGATGACTGTAGTTGCGCAGTACCAAGGCACAACCGTTAAAGCAATCCAGAGCCTCCGCAAGGAAGCTAAGGCAAGCGGCACCAAAGTCAGCGTGGTCAAGAACCGTTTGGTCGTCAAAGCTATCCAGGGCAATGAAGGCCTTAAGGATGTAGATGTAAGCGCGCTCAAGGGCCAGCTACTCTACGCATTCAACAGCACCGACGAAGTCGCCCCAGCCAAAACCCTGGATACTTTTGCAAAAACTAATCCAAGCATCCAGTTTGTTGGTGCGATTACTGCCGAAGGCACTTTTATTAGTGCTGACGAAGTAAAAGCCTTGGCATCATTGCCAAGTAAGAACGACCTGATCGCTCAAGTTGTAGCAACCTTGCTGTCACCAGTCAACGACGTTACCAACGCGCTTTCTGGCAACCTGCACGCGCTGCTTGATGGCGTAGCTGATAAGGCTGCTGCTTAAAAAGCAGTTCACCGTTTACAATTTACCATTCACCTTGCATTTACCGTGATCCGTTTACGGAAAATGGTACATGGAAAACGTATGGTAAATGGAAAACGGTACACAGTAAATGTAAAGAATAATGGAGAAATAATTATGGCTAGCGATGTTAAGAAACTCGCAGAAGAGCTAACCAAGCTTACTGTACTAGAAGTAAACGAACTTAAGACCATCCTTAAGGATGAATACGGCATCGAGCCGGCTGCTGCTGCAGTTGCCGTTGCCGGTCCTGCTGCAGGCGGCGACGCTCCAGCTGCTGACGAAGGCAAGGCTGAGTACGACGTTGTCCTGAAGGACGCAGGTGCTCAGAAGGTTGCTGTTATCAAGGCTGTCAAGGACATCACGGGCCTCGGCCTCGGCGAAGCTAAGGCTATCGTTGACGGTGCTCCAAAGACTGTTGTTGAGAAGGCTAAGAAAGAAGACGCCGAAGCTCACAAGAAGACTCTTGAAGAAGCTGGCGCTACTGTCGAGCTTGCCTAGTCTAGAATCTAGAATTCAGAAACTAGAGACTAAAAAACCCGTTCTTCAAAAGGAGCGGGTTTTTTGTAACTCATAGCAGTGACTTGTACTTCCTGTAGCCAAAAACTTATAATGAGGTGCACTATGGGAAATCAAGAAATACCAAAGATGAGCACGGGCGAGCGTTTAATCTGTGTAGCGGCCGCACTAGGTGGATTGGCCGGATTTCTGTATGATGAACTTATTTGGCAGCACCGGCATGATGTCGCGGCCGAATATAAGCCCGCTCAATATGTCGAAGTTGAGGCAACCGTCCCACCGGACATTGATTTGTACCCGTCCATAACCATAGAAGGATAGTTTGCCTGCAAACATTGACCTGTTATTACGCCTCCTAATATATCCATCCAAACTTATCCACAGTTTATAAAGCTTATCTTTGACTTGACTTGACGTCCGTGTTACGGTGTTGGTGAGTAGAGTGAGTAAAAACAGAAGTTTTAGAGGAAATCAAAGAGCAAAGATGGCAGATCTACCAGAAAAACAGGTGAAACGGCTAAAGAGTCTGATTCAGGAAGCCGAGACAAACTTAGCGGCAGCCAAAGAGCTGTTGGTTAGCCTGGTAGGTGATGATGTTGTTGCCACGACCCATGCCGGCGATGAACAAGTCGGCAAGATAGTGGAAGGTGTCTTTGATGGACAAAATATGGTTGGCAGTGATGCCAAGACCTATCCGGTTCCGGCCAACTATGCCAGCAAATCCAAGCTGGTACAGGGCGATATCCTCAAGCTCACCATTGCTGAAGACGGCACATTCCTATACAAGCAAATCGGTCCAATCCCACGCAAGCAAGTAGTTGGTACTCTCACCCAAAAAGACGGCCATTACATTGTCTCATTTGATGATAAAGATTACCGTGTCTTGCTCGCATCCGTCACTTACTTTAAGGCTAAGCCGGGCGACCAAGTCAGTGTAAACATCCCCGAAGACGGTGTAGCCGAGTGGGCCGCGCTTGAAGCAGCCCTGTAGGGAAGCCAGCTATGGAAATAACTCCAGCATCATTGCTGCATTATTATGAAAGTTTAAACGAAGAGCCACCTGCAGATTTGCCCCATGAAGCGATTGAAAGAAAGTCAGGCGGCTCTGAAGCTGTTGCAGTGGGTTTTAGCCAACTCTGGCAAGCGGTCCACATGCGCAGGCAACTGCGCAGCTTGAGTGCTCCAGAACGCCGTCAACTAGAAAGTGACATCTGTGAAGAAATGGCACGTTTAGATCAAACCGATCCTGAACAATTCGAAACCTGGAGCAGCTTGCATTACATCCATCACTGGTCTGTTACGGCAGATCAGTCAGAAATGCTTGCAGCTGCTTTTGTACAATAGCACTTTACCTGGGATTAGCTTCTTTTCATGGTGCCGTAATTGAGGCAGGGCAAGCAGATACCAAGCTGCCTGTCATAAGTGGCGGTTGCGGTAAGCCCGAAACTCACAAGCTCTATCTCTTTTAGCTTGTGTTTATAAAAAAGTTTAGTGCTATGCTCTAAAGCATGGAAATAAAAGATATTGCAACCATACCTAATGTTGTAACTGTTGGGAGATTCATCGGCTTTGTCGCCCTCATGCCGCGTTTGTGGAATGATCCACTGAACAACTGGGGTAAAGCAGCCGTCATTGGTATAGGAGACAAAGTAGATGGTACGCTTGCCAAACTAGGCGACTGGTTTCCGAAACTGCAAAAGTTTGGTTTCAGACGATCCGAACTTGGCCGCAAGCTAGACCCGCCCGCTGATGTAGCTTTTGGCGTAGGACTAATCGCAGCCGGCATGAAGAATAACATCATCCCTAAATCCTTAGGTATGCTGTCGATTGCGCAGAAGGGCAGAAAAAGCTACCACACCCTCCGGGCACAGGCAGAGGGGATCAACCTGCACGTGAGCAATCTGGGACGTTACGCCGAGGCGGCGGGCACTACGGGAATGGGGCTGTTTTATGTTGCTGAGTCGCAAGAAGATCCAGTGCGCAGACAAGCGGTTCGTGGTGCTGCGTGGATCAGTTCTATAGGCGGACTGGTAGGCGCTGAACTTGCCGCAAGAAGCTACCGACAAGCTGCCGATGAAGAACGAGCGCGCCGGCTCGAAACCTCGGTCGATTTCATTGAAGCACAAGTTGCCATAGAACCAGCCACCGAAGCCTAGCTTATCAACACGTTGTCCACGTGTTATCAACAACAGGGGTAGAATGACACAGCGTTCCCACGTATAATAGAAAAACAAAGAGGGAGCGAGAATTGGGACAGGCACTGTACCGGAAATACCGGTCTAAGAAATTATCTGAGATTGTTGGCCAGGAGCATATCACCAAAACATTGGAAAATGCGCTCAAGTCCGGCAAGGTTAGCCACGCCTATTTATTTACCGGCCCTAAGGGCGTGGGCAAGACTTCGATTGCCCGTATCCTAGCGCACGAAATTAATGAACTACCCTATACCGATGAATCCATGCACCTGGATATTATCGAAATTGACGCCGCCAGCAACCGCCGCATCGACGAAATCCGCGACCTGCGCGACAAAGTTCATATCGCTCCGACCAGTGCCAAATACAAGGTTTACATAATCGACGAAGTCCACATGCTCACCAAAGAAGCCTTTAATGCGCTGCTCAAAACCCTGGAAGAGCCGCCAGCCCATGTTGTATTTATCCTGGCTACCACGGAAATCCATAAA
>CAZJWS010000030.1:8816-9935 GCA_964549985.1 uncultured Candidatus Saccharibacteria bacterium
TAAACTACCGGACACCATCGTGAGCCGCACGCAGCGTTTTACTTTTAAAGCGATTGACGAGCAAGACGCCGTCCGGCACCTTGGTGAAATTGCCAGGCAAGAAGGCATGGAAGTTGATGAAGAAGCTCTCAAGCTTCTGGCAACCCACGGCGGCGGCAGTTTCCGCGATAGCATCAGCTTACTTGATCAAGTGGGCCACAGTAAAAAATCCATTTCCAAGGCCGATGCCGAAAAACTGGTTGGCGTTGCGGCAAAAGAGCATATTACCGGTATCTTGCACGCTGTTGCCAACGGTACTCCGGCCGATATTCTGACAGTACTTGATAAGCTTACCGAGGACGGTATTGCACCATCGCAGGCTACCAAGCAGTTAACGGCCGAGATTCGCACTATGGTAGTACAAGGACTGGCCACGGAGCAGCACGTTAATCTCCTGGCAGACTTACTGTCGGTCAGCGCCAGTACCGACCCGCGCAGCCAGCTTGAGGTCGCACTGATACGAGCCAATTTTGCAGCTCGTCCGGCTGCAGCACCCCAGGCAGCTACACCCCAGATACAGACAGAGTCCGCTGAGCCGGCACCAGCTGAACCACCATCCGAGGCTTTGCCCGCTGAACCTGTTGAGCAGCCTGCAGAATCAACTGAAACAGTAGCAGAAGATCCTCCAGCCGCTATATCAACTTTTACATTGGCCGAGGGCACACCGGCAGAGTGGTGGAATGATGTTTTGAATCAAATTAAAACTATCAACAACACGCTGTACGGCGTGCTTCGCATGGCAGAAGCAAGTGTCGCTGACGAAACTTTGCGGCTGAGCTTTGCATTCGGCTTTCATCAAAAGAAAATATCCGATGTCGCAACGCAGGCCAAGATACAAGAGGCCGTCAAGACCATAACCGGCAAAATGTACCGTATCGAACCCGTACACGATAAAGCAGTCGGCAAAGCCCCGCAGGTAACCGCCGCTGTTTCGTCTGCCGCACATCCGGAGCCAGCCGCCAATCCGACTGGTGATATATCATCAATCACCAATATTTTCGGCGGGGGAGAGGTACTTGAGTCGTGAGGTCGCAACTGTTCACTATTTGCCGTTTCCCATTTGCCGTACATTCACCATGG
>CAZJWS010000031.1:0-9768 GCA_964549985.1 uncultured Candidatus Saccharibacteria bacterium
CAACCGCGATCCGCGCCGCGATCGCCGCGACCAGCAACCGCCAGAAGAAAAACTCTATGACGAGCGTGTAATTAACGTCAACCGTGTTGCGCGTGTTGTTAAGGGTGGCCGCCGCTTCCGCTTCCAGGCCTTGGTAGTAGTTGGCGACCGCAAAAACAAGGTAGGCATCGGTGTCAGCAAGGGTGCAGATGTAACCGCAGCCGTCACCAAAGCTACTGATGTTGCCAAGAAAAACATGGTCACGGTAAACCTGTACAAGGGTACCTTGCCTCACGAAGGCGAAGCCAAGGTTGGTGGCGCACATATTCTCATCAAACCGGTTTGATTGCCGGCGGTGTGGTTCGTACTGTGCTAGAAGTCGCTGGTGTTAAGAACGTACTGAGTAAGTCACTTGGCTCAACCAACAAGATCAACACTGCATATGCAACCGTCAAGGCGCTTGAAGAAATGGTGCCAAGAAAGAACTGGATCACCAGCTCTTTAGTCGAAAGTAGAAAGTCAAAAGTCGAAAATCAGACAGCTATAAGTAAAGCAAAAAAGGCGAAGCCCCGTAGTGGCGCTTCAGCGCCTACTACTGGGGAGGCCAAATAATGAATCCCGTTAAACCACAGGAAACATTCGCACCTCACTTTGCGACTGAAGCAAGCAATAATATTCAGCCGTTCAACTATGGCTGGAAGGAAAGTGAGGTTTAACGGGATGAAAGTTAACGAACTCAAAGTAGCAAAGAACCGTGCTAGCACCCGTGTTGGCCGCGGTATCTCTGCAGGTCGCGGTAAGACCGCTGGCCGTGGCACCAAGGGTTATGGCTCTCGCGCCGGTTCTAAGCGTAAGCCAGGATTTGAAGGCGGTCAGAACCAGTTCATGCAGCGTATCCCTAAACTACGCGGCTTTAAGAGCAAAAAGCCGGTTGTAGAAAATGTCTACACCGGCCAGCTTGACCTGGTCAAGGGCACTACTGCCGACAACTTCAGTCTGTTTGAAGCCGGTGTGCTTACTAGCCCATACAACCGTGCAAAACTGGTTGTACGCGGTGAAGTAACCAAGAAAGTTACCGTCAAACTGCAGTCTGCAAGCGCTAAAGCTGTCGAAGTTGTTGAAAAAGCTGGTGGCAGCTTTGCAACCGTCCCACAGGTAGCTCGCGAAGCTAAGAAAACAAAAGAAAAATAGTCTAACTAAGACTTTCCAAAGAGCTCCTCATGGGGCTCTTTTGTTTTGCGTGAAAGGCCCGTGAAAACTACAGTAACAGGGGTCATGTATTGACAGGTATGGTATAATATAGGTATACAGTTGTAAATTAGACCCTCCCTGTGGGTCTTTTTATTTACTCTTTATTCTTGTATACTTAAGCCCAAGAAACGAAAAGGGAACAACTACTTTGAACTGGAAGACTATTGGTGCGTCACTGAAAAACTCTGATATGCGCTCGCGCATCTTTGCGGTACTTGGCATGTTGTTGGTATTCCGCTTGCTGGCGCACATCCCAATCCCGCTGAGCGACCCTGCGACCCTTAAGGACGTGTTGGAAAACGCCTTTAACGCCAGCCAGTCATCACAGCTTGTCAGTTTTATTAATGTCCTCTCCGGTGGCGCCTTGGCCAACTTCTCAATCATGCTAGTGGGTATGGGTCCGTACATTAATGCCTCTATTATCATGCAGCTGCTCACCCGAGCAATTCCTAAGCTCGAGGCTCTGAACAAAGAAGGTGAATACGGCCGCAAAAAGATCAACCAGTACACTCGTATGCTGGCATTCCCGCTGGCAATTATTCAATCTATCGGTATGATTTTCCTAGTACGCCAGGTAGCGCAAAGCTTCTCTGGCCTGGGTGATATCACCGCTGGGGCAACGTGGGTACAGTGGGTACTGATGGTATCGGCCCTGACCGGTGGCGCCATGATTTTGATGTGGCTCGGCGAGCTGATTACTGAGAAAGGTGTGGGTAATGGTATAAGCCTGATTATTACCATCGGTATCGTAAGTTCGTTACCATCGACTATCAGCAGTATCTTCCAAAGCGTCTATGACGCCGACAGTCCATGGCACCTTTTGGGCCTGCGCCTGCCATTTAACCGAACCGCTTTTATGTATGCAACTGGTATTGCAGCGGTGGTGCTTGCACTCACCTGGCTTGTTGTAAAGATCAACGAAGCCAGCCGTAATATCACCATAAATTATGCAAAACGCGTGCAGGGTTCGCGTGCTTACGGCGGTGTTACGACCATACTACCTATCAAGCTCATCACCGCAGGTGTGATTCCAATCATCTTTGCTGTTGCATTTCTAAGTATTCCAGCCTATGCAGGCCAGATTATGTCTGCCTCTGATAGCCTGCGCCTGCAGGAGTGGGGTGCCAAGCTGAGCGTATGGTTTGCCAACCCCAGTGCTCAGACCTTTGCAGCCGGTGGCTGGGAGCCGTACATTTATCCGCTTGTGTACTTTGTGTTAGTAGTCGTGTTCACTTATTTCTATACCGGGGTTACCTTTAACAGCAAGGAGATTTCCGAGAATCTGCAGAAGCAGGGTGGTTTTATTGCCGGTGTACGTGCTGGCGCGCAAACCGAGAAATATCTAGGTAAGGTTGTAAATCGCCTAACGCTCTTCGGCGCTATGGCGCTTGGTTTCCTGGCCATTATGCCTATTGCTGCCCAGGCCTTCCTGAAGACCGATATTGCTATTGGCGGTACCAGTATCCTGATCTTGGTATCTGTATCGCTTGAGACCTTGCGTGCCGTAGAATCACGTGCCTTAATGGTTACGTATGATCAGTACAGCGAGCCAAGTTTCTTTGGCGATGATGACGAAGATAAGCCCAAAAAGAAACGATTCAGCCTGAAGCGCGGCAAAAAGTCCGCCAAATCCACCAAGACAGCCGAGCTGGCAACAGCGTAATTCACAAATTTTACTCTTTACACGCGTAGTAGAATTTGCTATAATTCCCCACTGATATTTATGGCCAAGTCAAAAGAAGTCATTGAGTTAACTGGGACGATCACGGAAACGCTTCCGGGTACTCAGTTCAAGGTCGAACTTGAGAACGGTCATACAATTATCGCCCATGTCGCCGGCAAGATGCGCAAGCACTTTATCCGGATTGTGCCTGGGGACAGCGTAACGGTTGAACTTACGCCGTACGACCTCACTAAGGGTCGTATCACGTATCGCAAATCGTAGCACCTTGAAGTCCTGAACACAGGCCTTTACAAGAGGGTACATAGAAGAGCATTCGCTCGCAGATGTAGCATCTTGCAAAGCGCCTGGACATCAGGCAACAACTTATCAATTTTAAGCAGTGAGTCACTCCTAGCAAGGAGCGATCCGTATGAATCCCGTTAGAAATTCAATGCTAGCAAACCTAACAATGAATAAAACGGGATCCCACGAAGAAAGGATTTCTAACGGGATGAAAGTACGTGCGAGTGTCAAAAAGATCAGCCCCGACGACAAGATTGTACGTCGTAAGGGGCGTTTGTACGTTATTAACAAATTTAAGCCCAAGCACAAGCAGAGGCAAGGATAGTCGCTATGCTCCAATTTACAATTAGCAATTATCAATTTGCAATGAATGACCAATTAGCAATTATCAATGAAAACAGCGCAGCTTTGCTGCTGCCATCAATGAAAATTGAAAATTGTGAAATGAAAATTGCAATCTCCGAAGGAGTTGCGTAATGGCTCGAATTGCAGGTGTAACTATTCCCAGCGAGAAGCAAGTCGGTATTGCGCTGACCTATGTTTATGGCATCGGTCCTAAGTTTGCAGCCGACATCCTCGCGGGTGCCAAGGTGAACAGCACCGTCCGCGTCAAGGACCTGACCGACGATGAACTCACCCGTATTAGCGAAATCATTTCTACCAATTATCTTGTAGAAGGTGAGTTGCAGCGCGTTGTAACCGCTAACATCAAGCGTCTCAAAGATATCAAAGCTTACCGTGGCCTTCGCCACAACGCCAACTTGCCAACACGCGGCCAGCGGACTCGTACTAACGCCCGCACCCGCCGTGGCAAGAAAGTAACTGTCGGTGGCACGGCTAAGAAAGTAGCAAGCAAGACCTAAGATGGCTGAAGAAACTGTACAAACCGCAGCTGCTACTCCAGCAGCGCCAGCACCAACGACAAAGCGCAAGAAATCAAAGCGCTCAGTACCAGCTGGTCAAGTCCACATTTTGGCAACCTTCAACAACACTATTGTGACGGTTACTGACCCCAAGGGTGGCGCATTAACATTCTCAAGTGCTGGCGCTTGCGGATTCCGCGGTAGCAAGAAGGGCACTGCTTATGCAGCCCAGGTTGCCGCAGAGAAAGCTCTGAACGAAGCCAAGCAAGCTCATGGCCTCAGCAAGGCTGACGTCTACGTAAAAGGTATTGGCATGGGCCGCGACGCCGCGATCCGTGCTATGCAGACTGTAGGTGTAGCTCTTGAGACTATCTACGACGTAACAGGTGTGCCACATGGTGGCGTTCGCCCCAAGAAAGCACGTAGGATTTAATCATGGCTAAAATATCTATTGTTAAGCAATCACGCCGCGAAGGCTATGCGTTGCACCCCAAAGCTCACAAAGCCTTGGTCAAGCGCACCACCCTTCCTGGCAAACAGCCTGGCTACTCCGGCCGCAACAAGCCAAGCCAATACTCACTGCAGCTCCGCGAGAAACAGAAGGTCAAGCGCCTGTACGGTCTGCTGGAGCGCCAGTTCTCTAACCTCATGACAGAAGCTAACCGCACCGAAGGCCAGTCTGGCCAAAACCTGCTTCGTTTCCTGGAGCAGCGCCTGGACAACGCGGTCTACCGCGCCGGTTTTGCAAATTCACGTCCAGCTGCCCGCCAGCTCGTAACGCATGGCCACTTCATGCTGAACGGCCGCCGTGTTGATATCCCATCTATCCGCCTTAAGGCCGGTGATGTTATCAGCCTGCGTCCGCACTCACAGGACAACAGCTACTTCAAGAACCTTGATGAACTCAGCCCAGCTGGCGAAACCAGCTATTCCTGGATGAAGGTTGACCGTAAGAAGCGTGTTATCACCGTCAGCGGTGAGCCAACTCGCGACGAAGCAGAGCCCGAGATCAATGAACAACTAATCGTAGAATATTACTCGCGGTAGGGAGGCGATAAGAAATATTATGTCTAAGCAAATTCACACACCAACACTCAGCACTGTCGATGACCACAGCCCTGCCAGCAGTACATTCGTAATCGAACCACTGCACACTGGCTACGGCATGACACTTGGCAACTCAATCCGTCGCGTATTGCTGTCGAGCATCTCCGGTGCCGCGGTTACTGCCTTCAAGATTGACGGCGTAACCCACGAGTTCACCACAGTTCCTGGCGTTAAGGAAGATGTCGTTGACATCATGCTGAACCTCAAGGGTATCCGTTTCCGCGTGTACAGCCAAGAGCCACAAACCCTTCGCATTGTTAAGAAGGGCAAGGGCGCAGTTACTGCCAAGGATATCGAAGTCAACGCCGATGTTGAGATTGTTAACCCAAGCCACGTTATCGCTAACGTAGATGATGACAAAGCCAGCTTTGTGATGGATCTCATCGTAGAGACCGGCCGTGGTTACCGCACTATCGACGAATCAGCAACCAAGAAGCCAAGCGACATGATCGCCCTGGATGCCATCTATAGCCCAGTCACCCGTGTTCGCTACAAGGTAGAAAACACTCGTGTCGGCCAGATGACAGACCTCGACAAGCTGGTTATTACTGTCGATACAGACGGTTCTATCACCCCACGCGACGCCTTCGAAGAAGCCAACGCTATCCTGGTTAACCAGTACACAGCACTTGCCGGCCAGACCCGCGTCGAAGCCCCAGCACCGCTGATTGACACAGTCAGCAAAGAATCAGACAACGGCGACGAAGCTCCAGCCCTGATGACACCAATCGAAGACCTTAATTTAAGCGCTCGTACTACGAATGCTTTAATCAACAACGAAATCCACACCCTCAAGGACTTATTTAGCTTGAGTGATGCCGAACTTCGTGACCTAAAGGGCTTTGGTTCTAAGGCGCTTGATGAAGTCAAAGAAAAAATGGCGGAATTGGAACTCTAGCTATGCATCGTCACGGATATAAAGGCCGCAAATTCGGCCGCGAGCGCGACCAGCGAGAAGCCCTGATCAAGGGCCTCGCAACCGCTCTCGTTGAACACGAAAGTATTGAAACAACTCTTTACAAGGCTAAAGAAGTTGTTCCGTATGTAGAGAAGTTAATTACCAAGGCTAAAAAGGGTGATCTTCACAACCGCCGCCAGGTTCTGGCAAGCCTCGACACGGTCGCTATGGCTCACAAGCTGGTTGATGATATCGCTCCTAAGCTGACTGGTCGTACCTCTGGCCACCTCCGCATCGAGCGCACAACGGTACGCCGCGGCGATAACACCCAAATGGCTCGTATTAGTTTTGTAGACGACCTCAAAACTGCGCCTGTGGCGCAGGCAGCTAAAGCTGCAGAGTCAAGAGTCAAGAGGCAAGAGGCAAGTAAGCCTACTGCAAAAGCTCCAGCCAAGCGAAGTCCGGCTACCGCCGGAAAGCCCGTGGCTAAAAAGGAGGGCAAGTAATGAGTACTCCCGATAACCAAGGTATGGCAGAGTCTGTGACTACACTCGCAAACAAATATGCGATTAATGACGCTATGGGTGAATATTTTAGAAGGCGTCGCGAATCAAGCGAACTTGGTCATACTCAAGAAATTGCTACGATTATGGCGGCCGAGCTTCTTGAAAGTCATGGTATTACGCCTGTTTTTGAAGAACCAGGAGAATCAAATGAATAAGACTTACTCAGCTAAGCCAACCGATGTTACCCGCAAGTGGTACGTCATTGATGCTTCCGAAGCTCCATTGGGCCGTGTTGCAACCAAGGCTGCTACCTTGCTGACCGGCAAGGAAAAGCCAATGTTTACCAAGCACATCGATACCGGTGATTTTGTCATCATCATTAATGCTGCCCAGACTATTGTGACTGGCCAGAAGGCTACCGACAAGATGTACTACAAGCACTCTGGTTTCCCAGGTGGTTTGACCGAGCTGAACTTCAACGAAGTAATGGCCAAGGACGCTACCAAGCCTATGTTTGCAGCTATCCGCGGCATGCTGCCGGTTAACAAACTGCGTGATGAGCGTCTCAAGCGCCTCAAGATTTATGCGGGCGCCGAGCACAACCACGAAGCCCAGAAGCCAGTGGCTATTTCAGTTAAGCGAAGTCCGGTAGTGAAGAGGTCTTCTACTACTGGAAAGGAAGGCAAATAATGAAAAAATTTGAACTTCCACCACATGAGCACGCAAACCATTTTCATATATCGTCCCATAAACCAGCTTTTGACATCTATCCCGTAAAAATAAGTACTGTGCCGAGTATCCCAGGTGAAGCACTCGCAAACGACGCTCAGGCAGATACCCGTCGGTTAGTGGAATCTTTATCCAATATACTAGGTATGAACATTATTCTGCCAACAGCACACCCAGAAGGAGAAATTTAATGGCTAAAGAAACTTATTTCTACTCACTCGGCCGCCGCAAGAGCGCAACGGCTCGTGTACGTCTGCAAGGTGGCAAGGGTAACATCGTTATCAATGGCCAACCTGCTGCTGAATACCTGAGTGGTAGCGAATACTTGCTAAATGAGCTCAAGAAGCCATTTGCCGTGATCGAGAAGGATGCATTTGATGTATCAGTTGTTGTATCAGGCGGTGGTTTGAGCGGCCAGGTTGATGCAATTCGACTTGGTATTGCCAAGAGTCTTGCTGCTATGAATGAAGATCTTAAGGGCACGCTCAAGCGCGCTGAACTTCTATCACGCGATCCTCGTGAGAAGGAGCGCAAGAAGTTTGGGCTTAAGAAGGCTAGAAAACAGCGCCAGTTCACAAAACGTTAGTCTGTACTACAGACCACAAAAGAAAGCAGTCAGATCAACTGGCTGTTTTTCTTTTGCTCTCAGGCACATCAGCAGCCTGTTTTCTGCGATACTCCCTCAACGTATTTTTGATACGCCTCGGTCCGTTTCTCGCTAACATACCGCTGCTGCACCCAAGTCTGTAGCCCAGACCCGTCCACCGCTAAAGCTAGCGTGAAATGTCCGTGAAAGGTCCAGTAACAGGGGTCAGATATTGACACATATGGTATAATATATGTAAATTTAGGAGATATTATGGCAGGACATGAAACATCATCTTCAGCAGAAGGTATAACCACTCAAGCAGTAACAGAAGCGCTTGAACGCGCTAACACATATGCACTTAGCGAAGATGGTATAGATGGGATTAATGATTGGGCCAAAATGGTTGGTGATGACGATGATTATATCTCGTTAATTACTGGCGCAGAAAGGTTTATGCGCGATAATCCTGATGTCCTTAAACATCGAATAGCTTCGCCAGATATGCTTGGATTATGGATGGGGTTGGTTGTAGGTGCCCATGTTGCACGTCAGCAGATTGCTCCAGAAGCTTAGTCGTACAATCAGAGGAGAGCCCGAGAGGGCTCTTTTTTTTATCTTCTTTTGATAAAGAAGCAAATCCATACTTTTCTGTGTCGACAGAAAGAGTATGCAAAAGAACTCGGGCTGACGTTTTTTCTTGATGCAGCCACCAGTCAAGAGCCACAACTGGCTGCGGGACTCCCGTTGGTCGGCCATAAAATTCCAAAATATTACAGTAGGAATTTTAGGCATGTCCTCGCCTTAGAAGTTGTAGCTTTGACGTGGCTGCTCAGGAAAAAGCCGATGCCCATTAAGACCATGGATGCGCTCCTGATCGGAGCGATATTTTTAATCAAAGAGGGGTTGGGGGTCTGTGGATTCTATAACGGTCACGAACTCGGGCGGTATATTGTTTACGGGGAAGACAATGCCAAAATCGCTTGTTTCTTCGCCCCGCTGTAGTGTAGCTACTTCGTCCGAAAATACGTTAGCAAATGAATGTAGCCTAGTGTCATTTTCGGGAAGTATGCCCACTGCTCGTTTGAGTGATTCAGGAAGAGGGGAAGGTTCTGCTATCTCGGGTTGCGCAAGCAGCCATGCTTTCGGGATTCTTATAGAAAGCAGAACGGCATCTTCCGGTTTATGCTGATAATCACTTATTCCTTCGGCCCTTAATGTGTCATGTGGCCCACGATCTGTTGCGTGGTGAAGTGCCATAGTTGGGCTTGTGGTAACAAAGATTCTAGGGTCGGCCCAAGACTTTTCCTTGAACCCCTTCATACCTTCGGATGCAATATGCTCAGTCCTATCACGCTGGGTGCCATGAAAAAGCAAAATTGAATCGACATCTTCGCTCACTCCGTATGTATCGGCTAAATCTGAACCGCGTGATGCCGTAACGAGTTGCTCGCGCACCCAAGCCCATTCCTCGGGCAATTGCTCAAATGTTGGCTCATGCCGTGAGGGCTCAGTCAGTTCTACTGGTAATAATTCGGTTTGGACAGTCATTTTTGTTTTTGAAATTAACATAAACATACTATCACACTTATGCTTATTTGTCAATAAAGCGCCACAGGAGACAAATTTCTTTATCCTCTATGGTGTTTGCAGGAGTCGGGGATTTTTCGGATTGGTTGTTTGGTTCAGAACGATTGCTCGCCCTAAAAAACTTCCTTTCCTAAAATCCCCGCTCCCGCGAAAGCTCTCTGTTTGACCTGCTGGTCAGTCGCCTTGTTCTGGCGGTTGGCCGCGACGGGTGTGCTTGTACTCCTCCGAGTCTTCGGCAGTCACTGCAGGACGCGGTGGCAGCTCGAAGCCGTGGCGGCGAAGCGACTGCTCCT
>CAZJWS010000032.1:0-9672 GCA_964549985.1 uncultured Candidatus Saccharibacteria bacterium
ATGGTTACCATGCAGCAGGACGGGTATTTTAAAGCGTTGGCGGGCAAAACGACCCTGCAGGAAATCGCGCGCGTAGCATCAGAAGACACGGCATAAGGGAGGGAATAATGAGAGAGCAGAGAGCAGAGAGCAGAGAGCAGAGCAAGGCAAACGACAAGGGATGGTTATCTGGCGTACTCATACCTCATAGCTCATACCTCATAGCTGCTGTTGCCGGAGGTAACAACTGATGGCTGCTTCAAGCGCGCCGCGGATAGAGATCCTGCTCGAAGAAGTTATCAAGAAAAAAGCTTCTGATTTGCACTTGCAGGTAGGCTTGCCCCCTATGCTCCGCGTAGACGGCTCGCTGGTTGCTGTCAGCGCGGCCGAGCCGTTGACCGAAGAAACGGTAGAATCGCTCATCTTTGCCATTTTAGACGAGGACCAAAAACAAATTCTGCTCAAAGACAAAGAGTTCGACTTCAGCTTTGCCTTTGGCGATCTGGGGCGTTTTAGGGTTAATGCTTTTCATGAACGAGGCAATCTGGCGGCCGCGCTCAGGCTGATACCGAACGAGGTAATGACAGTCGAGCAGCTCGGGCTGCCGCCGGTCGTGTCCAAGTTTACCGAATACCCCCGCGGCCTGGTGCTGGTAACCGGGCCAACTGGATCCGGTAAGTCCACAACGCTGGCGGCCATGATTCACAAAATCAATGCCGAGCGAGCCAGTCACATCGTGACTATCGAAGACCCAATTGAATTTACGCACAAAAGCAATAAATCAGTCATTGTGCAGCGCGAAGTCCATTACGACACCTTTAGCTTTAGCGCCGCCCTGCGAAGCTCGTTGCGCCAAGACCCGGATGTCGTGCTGATCGGTGAAATGCGTGACCTAGAGACAATCGCAGCCGCGATTACCATTGCCGAAACAGGCCACCTAGTCTTCGCTACCCTGCATACCAACTCGGCCGCCCAGAGTATCGACCGTATGATTGACGTCTTTCCACCGCACCAGCAACCGCAAATCCGTTCGCAGCTGTCTAATATCCTGATGGCCATTTGCTCACAGCGCCTGGTGCCGTCTATAGGGGGTGGGCGTGTCGCCGCGGCCGAGATTCTGGTCGGTACGCCAGCAGTTCGTAATATTATTCGTGAAGGCAAAAGCCACCAGTTAGACGCTGTTATCCAGACTGGCACCGAGTTCGGTATGCAGAGCATGGACAAGACGCTGGTTGGTTTGATCCACGCTGGCACCATATCGTATGACGAAGCCCGTAATTTCGCGGTAGATATAGATGAACTCGATCGGTTGATGAGAGGCTAATATGACAAGTAGTAAGTACGAAGTAGTAAGTATTAAGTATTACCGAATCAACGCTAGCTTGCTGGATGAGTGTACTTACAACTTACAACTTACAACTTACAACTTACGAACGGAGTTCGCTTTATGTTGACATTCGTCTACGTAGCCCGCGATACCAAGACCGGCGAAAAGATTAAAGCCGAGGTAGAGGCCGACAGCGAACAAGCCGCCGCCAAGCTGATACGTGGTAATGGCTTGGCCCCGCTCGATATCAAGCTCAAGGACGGCGAAAGCAACAATCCAATTGGCAAATTCATGGACCGGGTCAAGGTCAAGGACAAAATCCTGTTCGCCAGGCAGCTGTCGACCCTGATTAATGCCGGTTTACCCCTGGTGCAGTCCTTGCGTAGCGTGCTCGATCAGACCCAGAGCAAACCGCTCAAAGTCGTTATCAGCAAAGTCATAACCGACGTAGAAGCTGGCACCACCTTTGCCGACGCGTTAGCCCGCCACCCTAAAGTCTTTAACCAGATTTTTGTCAACCTAATTGCTGCCGGCGAGACTTCGGGTACGCTGGACAAAGCTTTAGAGCGCATTGCTTTCCAGCAAGAAAAAGACGCCGAAATCATGAGCAAAGTCCGCGGCGCCATGGCCTATCCGGCCATTGTGCTACTGGTCATGGTAGGTGTTATTGGTTTTATGGTTGTAAGCGTGTTGCCGCAGGTCGAGACCATTTATGTTGATATGCCCGGTGCTTCGCTACCAATTACCACCCGAATACTCTTGGCGTTCTCTAACTTTGTCATTGATTATTGGTGGCTGGTCCTTATTATCTTGGGCGTGCTTATATTCGCTACTACCAAATGGGCGCGTACTGGCCCCGGTAAGCTCTTCGTAGACAAAGCCAAGATGCACGCCTGGCCCATCGGTCCGCTATTCATGAAGCTCTACATGGCACGCTTTGCCCGTACTGGCACCACCTTGGTAGCTAGTGGCGTACCCATGCTGCAGATGCTTGATATAACGGCCAAATCTGTCAACAACGTACATATCCAGGCCTCGATAGAGCGGGCCATAGAAAAAGTCCGTGGTGGCAAGGCGCTGTCGGTAGCTATAGAGAACGACCCTAATTTTTTGATACTGGTACCCAAAATGCTCAAAATCGGTGAACAATCCGGCCAGATCGAGTCTATGTTGGAAAAAATCGCCGAATATTACGAAAAAGAGGTTGACCAGCAGATTAAAACTATCTCAACCATCATCGAGCCAGTTATGATGGTACTGTTGGGTATCGTGGCGTTCATACTGGTGGCGGCGATTCTGTTGCCAATCTATGGGCTAGCCAACCAGACTGGGCTGGGTGGCTAGTTAGCCGCTTGCGACAATTGGACCTGTTATCCACACCTTACCGTACCTGTAAAAAAACACTTGTGTTTTAAAAAAAACAGCTGTATCATCAGGTACATAATGTTAGTAAAGACAACACGCTAGTCAAAGGGGGCATTTGAACTATGGTCAACAAATTACAAAAAGATAACAAGGGCTTCACTATCATCGAAGTGCTGATCGTGCTGGCAATAGCCGGTTTGATCATGCTAATAGTGTTCCTGGCCGTACCGGCTTTGCAGAGGAATCAGCGGAACAATTCGCGTAATTCAGAAGCTTCGCGCATTGCGGCTTCGGTTTCAGAGTGTTTAGCTAACAGGAATGGCATGGTCGACTCTTGCGACACATGGGCAGAGCTACAACCAGGGAACCTTAACCAGTTAGACGCAGGCGGTACGCTGCCTACCGGTCAGTTTGCAACCGGCGGTACTATGCCTGTTGCAATAGCCGACGACGCTGCAACCGCTGCGAGCACAACAAACTTTAGTATCCGCAACGCTACTGTTTGGTTCAGGGCTGAATGTGCGGATGACGGTGGTAGCGCAACTGCCTTACAAGCTAATGCTCCTGCGCGCAATTTTGTAGTACTCTGGAGAACAGAGTCAAACCTCACCAATTGCATCAGCTCGTAGGCCGACCTTAGCAGCCAGTGAACAGACTCCCATAGTGCGGAGTCTGTTTTCTTATAGGAGTCTGTTCTCCAGGTTTTCAACACAACTACTGGTCTCTGTCTGAAGGTTTGTGGTAGTATGCGCTTATGATAATTGTTTTTTTAGCGGTACTGGGCTTGGCTTTAGGCAGTTTTGTGAATGCGCTAGTCTGGCGCTTACACGAACAGAGCAGAGAGCAGAGAGCAGAGAGCAGAGGTAAGGCAGAGGGCAAAAAGACTAAGACGGCTAAACTCAACCCTCAACCCTCAACCCTCAACCCTGCTGACCTTTCGGTACTGAAAGGCCGGAGTATGTGCGTGCACTGTAAACATACTTTGGCAGCTAAGGACTTAGTGCCGTTGTTCAGCTGGCTATCC
This sequence comes from uncultured Candidatus Saccharibacteria bacterium, assembly GCA_964549985.1. Lineage (GTDB taxonomy): Bacteria > Patescibacteriota > Saccharimonadia > Saccharimonadales > JACDBH01 > CAZJWS01. The sequence goes on from CAZJWS010000032.1 coordinate 3,696, forward strand.
TTGGGCGGCAAGTGCCGTTACTGCCGCAAGCCCATTAGTTGGCAATATCCGGTCGTCGAGGCGGTGACGGCCGCGCTGTTTGTCATCTCTTACATATTTTGGCCGGAATCATCATATGCGGGCGTCCAATCTTCGGTCAACTTTATTGCCTGGCTCGTATTCCTGGTCGGTTTTGTAGCACTGCTTGTCTATGATATCAAATGGATGCTTTTGCCGAACCGCATTGTCTATCCTATGCTGGCCCTGGCCGCCGCGTTGGCGGTTTATAACATCGTCTACGCGGGCGACATAGAGGCTCTGTACAAGACCCTGATAAGCTGTGCGATTGCCGGCGGCATATTCTACGCGTTGTTTGTGATATCAAACGGCCGCTGGATAGGCGGCGGAGACGTCAAGCTAGGGCTGCTTATAGGGTTGGTGCTGGGTGAGCCGTATCTGGCTTTCTTGATGCTGCTGACGGCCTCTACGCTTGGCACAGCGGTTATTTTGCCTCCGCTACTGCTTAAGAAGCTAACGCCAACCAGCCGGGTGCCGTTTGGCCCGTTTTTGATCATCGCCGCGATTATTACGCAGCTGTTCGGCGCCTCTGTTATAGAATGGTATGAACGCACGATACTGCTTATTTAGGCTCTTTTCTCTGTCCTAGAACACGCTTATGCTATACTTAAGCCTATGAAGCGCTGGCTAAATCTGGGTCAGCTTGCTCGAATGAATCTGAAAGAGAGGTCGAGGGCAGGCTACAGCATTACCGAGCTTTTGATTGTGTTGGCGGTAACCACCGCGATGTTCGCGGCTGTAGCAGTATTGTTTAACGGTAGACAGGCAGCGGCGGAGTTTACAAAATCGGTTAGGGATTACGAGGCCATGCTGCAAACGGTTATCAGCGATGTTTCGAGCGGTTATTATTACAATGCAAGTATGACTAATTGCACCGTAGGTTCTACGGGCGGGCCGTCCTTTTCTGGCGTTGGCGGTGGTACCGGCACGAATACCAACTGTATCTTTGTGGGCAAGATGATTGTTCCCGAGCCGGCAATGCCTGCAAGTATTGAAAGCACTATACGTACATTGGTCGGTAGGCGTTATATCGAAAATAGCTCAACAACCAGCGACGTAACAACCTTGGCACAGGCTATGCCGATGGTAGCGACTGATTCAGACCAGCTGCGCGTGCATACATTCCAGCTGCGCGTAACACGTATAGAGGACAATAGTAATGGTGCTTCACTCGGTGCTTTTGGGTTTTTTAACCGTTTTGCCGCTGCTGGTATGACTGGCAACAGTACTAACGTGCAACTCTATGCAGTCGATGCACCAAGCGACCCTGGCTCGTCTTATCCCCCTGGCGCCGGTATTACCATATATCTGTGTGGGCAGAGGAACCAAGAAGCCAAGATTACAATCGGTGCTGGCACGGCCGCGTCCACTGCTGTTGTAAGCGAACTGAATACCGGGGAGTGCGTGCTGCCATGAAACTAAGCTTAGGCCAGAGGGGCGATACGATTGTAGAGGTGCTGATAGCCATCGCGGTTGTCAGTAGCGTGCTGGGAATTACTTATGCCGCCATGAATCGTAATCTGCTAAACGTCCGCGACAACCAAGAACGTAGCGAAGCTGTCAAATACGCTCAAGCGCAACTAGAGGCAATCAAGGGCGCATGGGAAGCGGGTACTCTACCAGCAGATACGGTTTTTTGTATGAACGGATCCAGTGGTATCGATATAGCTGCCGCGCCAACGCCAAGCCTATATGATGATGACTTCGAAAATAACTACCCCATAGAATGCCGTTATGGTGGTAACGGACTTTATAGCGTGGCCATTGTTAGAGACAACGTTACCTCTGTGTATAGGGTCTATGTACGCTGGGACAAGATAGGCGGCGGCCGCAATGAATTAATCATGGCATACAGGTTAGACTAGGGTATGAAACGTTTAGCACGGAATCAAAGCGGACTTACTATCGTAGAACTGATGATAGCGACAGCGGTGTTTTCTATGGTGCTTTTGATCTGCGCGATGGCTATCGTGCATGTAGGCAGGATGTACTACAAGGGTATGATTATGAACCGTACCCAGGACACGGCCCGTCAGATAGCCGAAGACATCGCGCAGTCAATCCAGTTTGGCGCGTTTGAAAACGCCAGCCTATTCGTAGTGCCGGCGGGCGCCGAAAGCGATTCTATCCGGGCGTGGTGCATAGGTGAAAGCCGCTATACTTTTCGTACCGACTTCCATCTGGGCGGCAGCGGCTCGCCTCATGTGCTGTGGCGGGACAGGCGTCCATCCGGCGCTAGCTGTGCGGCAGCCGATGTCTCGGATGCTAGTTTATCTGACGGCGAGGAATTGCTCGGAGCCAATATGCGCGCGCCGCGTCTAGAGGTATCAGCAGTCGACGGCATCTGGACTATCAGCATACGGATAGCTTACGGCGACGATCCGGAGTTGTTCGAACCTGCTGTCGATGGCGAACACGGCCCATTCGAAATCTGCAAGGGTACCAACGCTGGCGGCCAGTTCTGCGCGGTTTCGTCGTTCACTACAAGTGTTGTAAAGCGTTTATGATTTTTAATATTTGGAGTATTATAGGGGCAATGAAAGCAAAATTAGCATATAACCGGGAAGAAGGTTTCATTGCCATATTCTCAGTACTGATTATTATGGCCATCTTGGGGTTGTTGACTATTGGGTTTTCTAATATAACGCGCCAAGCCCAACGCCGTACTCTGGACAATCAGCTAAGCGCTCAAGCGTTTTACGCGGCTGAATCTGGTGTTAACCGCGCCGCGCCGCTAATCAGGGATGGCATTATAGCAACTAGTAGGACATCATGTGATTCCAGCGAATATGCCACCCAGCTTTCGCCGGAAATTGACCCCGAGCTGGAGGTAGGAATTACCTGTCTGCTCATTGATATGACTCCGCCCAGTCTGGCCGATACCACGTCGGAAGACGATCCAACATTTTTTTACCTTGGAACAAGTGACCCCCTCAATACCTTGAGAGTAAGCTGGGATTCGAAGATCGAAACTGGTTTGCCAAGTGCCACTAATACGCAATTTCCAACAAATGCGGCCTGGGGTAATAATGTCAGTATGCTGCGGGTCGATGTCGTTCCGTCAAGCGCTCTAGATAGCCGTAACAACATGGTAAACAACAGCCGGACTTTCTTCTTATATCCAACCAGTAGCCCGGCAGGAGTAACGACGGCTACCGTGGCCGCTGGTCCTGATCGTCACGGTGATGTCATATTGACCCAGTGTAGCGGGGATTATGGAACGGTCACCTATCGCTGTTCTGCCGAGGTAGGGCTGGGCCCTAATAGTAGTAACGGCTTGTCCGTACGTATTCAGGCTTACTACAACATCGGCATACCTACGAATATAGAGGTAGAAGGTAGCTCGTCACTGGTCGGCTGGGATCAACGGTTTGAAGATGGTCAGGCGGTTATCGACGTAACAGGCCGAGCCACCGATGTTCATAGGCGTATACAGGTACGTATGCCGATAGGAAGGACTGCCAGCTACCGTGCGGGCTTGCACTTGCCTTATGCGCTGTTGTCTGCCGATTCAATCTGTAAGCAGCTAGTTGCTATACCGCCGCCAGCGGTATCTGTTAATGAAAGTGCTGTAGCTGCCTGCGCTCCATAAATTAAAAGGGCCTTAAGAGAGGCACCCCATTCTGAAAAATCCCTAGAGCAAGGTTCGTTGCCGGCTGGTCAGAGTGTGATGTCTCTACTGTTTCTTGTTATGGAACTTTTGGTGGATCGACTTCAGGTGTGGGTCAGTAACGTGAGTATATATCTGAGTGGTGGCAATGTTGCTGTGCCCCAGCATCGCCTGAACCGAGCGAAGGTCGGCCCCGTTCATCAACAAATCGGTCGCGAACGAATGCCTGAGCGTGTGAGGCGATACGTGCTTGGTAATGCCCGCCAACAAGGCATAACGGGCTACTAGGCGTTGTACAGAACGGGCTGTCAGGCGGTAGTAATTGCCGTCAAGACTAGGTTTCTTAATGCCGCTAGTACGTATGAACAGCGGCTTAACAGTATCGTCACGCTTATCCAGATATGCCTGCACCCAGGCTGCTGCATCATCACTAACAAATATCGGCCGGTCTTTTTGACCTTTGCCGCGCACCATAAACTCTTTGCGCTTTAGGTTTACGTGGTCGCGGTCTAGGCCCACCAGCTCTGATACGCGCAAGCCGCTAGAGAATAATAGTTCCAAAATCGCCCGGTCGCGCGCACCAGTTAGGCTACTTGCATCCGGCTGCTTGAACAGGCGTTCTAATTCTTCTGGCGTCAGGAACGTAACTTGCTTGCGGACCACCTTGGCCAGCTCGACTTTGTCGGGTGCCAGGGCAGGGATATCGCGTTTGGAGCAGTATTTTAGAAAACTCCTCAGGGCAATCAAGTGATAGTTTTGCGTGTTCTTTTTTAGTTCGTCGCTCGTATTGGTACCAAGACGGTTCAGCCACAACCGCCATTTGCGCAGCAGCTCGGTATCGATATCTACTATCTTCAAATCATCACCGGCAAAATCCAGTAGGCGGGTCAAGTAGTGATCGTAATTGGCAATAGTTTTTTGCGAGCGGTTTTGTTCGATTTCCAAGTATTCCAGAAAATCGGTTTTCACTTTTGTTACGAGCATAAGCTCTATTATACATCACATATTGTACGACATATTAAGTAAATTTTCATTAGTAACAGAGGTAGCATCGAATAAAATTTGTGTTCAAAATACTAAAAATTACATGTTTGGACAGATTTGTTTGTCTGCTACAATAGGGCTAGATAATAAACAGGAATAAGAACTCTATATGGAACGCACTTTGATTATTTTAAAGCCAGATACTGTAAAACGAGGAATCGTAGGTGAGATACTGACGCGATTTGAACGTGTAGGTTTGAAAATCGTAGGGGCCAAAATGCTGCAGCCAAATAACGAGCATTATTACCGCCATTATGAGGATATTGGTAAAATGGTTTCGCGCCGCGGCAAAAAAGCATTTGAGGTAACGCTGGAGATGATGCAAGAGGGTCCGGTCATGGCAATGGTGTTAGAAGGGATTGAAGCCGTCAGCTTGGTGCGCAAAATGGTTGGAACGACCGAGCCCAAGTCTGCCCAGCCCGGTACCATACGGGGTGACTATGCACATATTAGCTTCGGTCATGCTGATAAAGAGAGTATTGCTACGCCAAATATAGTCCACGCCTCTGGCGATGAAAAGGAAGCCGAAGAAGAAATCAGCCACTGGTTTAGTGAGAGCGAACTGTTTGACTACGAAACGGTGTACGAATTCTATACCCAAGCCAAATCCCGCAAACACAAGAAGTAGTATTGGCGGCAATAACAAAGTAAAATCAGGACTACGCCCCTGTAGTTCAATGGATAAAACAACTCCGTCCTAAGGAGAAGCTCCAGGTTCGAGTCCTGGCGGGGGCACCATACAATACTCTTTACCCTATACCCTAAACCCTTCTTGTTGGTACAATATCCTTATGCCAAAAAAAGGCGATAAACCAGTACGCTATTTTAGTGAGCAGTTTGACGACGAGGAAGTCCTGCTGGTTTTCCGCAAACATCCGATCGTAATGCGAAAAGGACTTATTTTTGCTTCTGTTGGCATCTTGTTGCCGATGCTGTACGTGCTGGCACTGACATTTATCTATGCTAATAACCCCGACAAGCTGCCAACGGTCAACATGTTCTACGCGGCCTTGGGCGTAGGGGCGTTGCTTGCTATGCTGTTGATGCTACCGTCTTGGATAAGCTGGTATTACAGCGTATATATTGTTACCGACCAGCGTTTAATACAAATCACTCAGAAAGGGCTGTTTCATCGCAGTATGGTGGCGCTCGGGCTCAATCAAATACAGATGGTTAATTACGAAATCAGTGGTCTAGAGCAAACAACCTTGGGATTTGGTACAATAATGATACAAACTTTTGTGGGCAGCCTGACAATCCATCACG
>CAZJWS010000033.1:0-9487 GCA_964549985.1 uncultured Candidatus Saccharibacteria bacterium
CGGCTGATACATTGACAGATATTATGCGCGGGGTAAACCCGACTGATGCATTAAGGGTACATATGGCCGGCGCGGAAGATCACCCAGCGGAACAGGTCACCGGTATTGTGGGTATGCGCGATGAGTTAGCGCGCGCCAACGCCGAAAGGGTCCAGGCAAGTGTTGATCCAGAGGGCCGTGATGGGTTTGTTCGTTTCCGTGATGCACTGAACAAGCAGGTGGCGGATACGCTGGAGACGCGTGATACGGATGCAAGAGTTCGGCATGATGCGCATGTGACGGAGTTGCAGAATTGGTTAACCACTACAGAAGATCCAGCCGAGAAAGAGCACGCGCTCAGAGCACTGGATAGAGCCACAGAAGCGGGTCCTCGGGTAGAGCCGCTATTCTTTGTGACAGAGTACCATGGCCTAGAAACAGATGCCGACAGGCAGCACAAGGTAGACAATGAGCTGTTGGCAACCGCTATCATCGAAGCCTCAACACTGGATGGCGAGCTAGATATGGGCGTGGCAAAGAGTCTAAATAGACTGCTGCCGCACAAGATGGGGTTGTCGGTCGGCGTAGATGGCATAAACTTGCATATCGATGGCAAACTCCTTGAGGCTACTCTATAACAACACTGCGCAATTGCTACAGATATGCTAAGAGTTCTTGAACTTCAGTGACATTCCTGAGGCGGTACTTGGCGGCGGTTTTGCCCGGGCCGACCTTAAAGGTATAGGCTGTAGGTGGGACGGCCTTGAACATATGTTCATCAGTATAATCATCACCCATAACCACAAAAATCTCGTATGGCTTGGTCAGGAGCTCTTTGACGGCAGTGCCTTTATTCACCAGCGGGCTTTTGATCTCGATAATCTTGTTGCCGCGGTAAATCTTGAGCCCATAACTGTTGAGTGCGGGCCGTAAATTCTGTTTCATAGCAGCAATGGCTTTCTGGGCGGCATACGGCTTGGCATTGCGGTAATGCCAGACGAGAGAAAAATTCTTTTCTTCTACAAAAGTACCTGGTGTGCGCAGAGTAAATCGCTCTAAGGCGGGCTGAAGAATAGCCTTCCAGTGCTCAGACGCTGCAACAAGCGTTTTCCAGGCTTGCCCAGGCCAGCGGAACACAGCGCCGTGTTCAGCAGATAGGACCAGCGGCAGATCGCCGAGCCATTGTTCGAGGTCCTGACGGCTACGGCCGCTGACAATGGCAACCACGGTATTGGGCTTATCGGCTAAATCACGCAGTAAGCTCCGGAGCTTGGGGGTCGGCTTGGCATCCTCTGGCTTGGCTTTAAAAGGTGCAAGCACACCGTCGTAGTCAAGGATTACTAGCCGCGCCGTAGCCGTGGAATAAGCCAGCCCAAGCTGCTTCAGGTGAGCCTGCGTAAAGGTACGCGGCCGTGATGTTGCAGACGCACGGTTGAGGTTGCGCATAAACGAACCGGCCCAGTCGTTAATGGTGTTTGCCGCCAGCGTGCCTTGCATAGTTTTGAGCCGTTCGCTGATCTCGCTCTTGGGCATGGTCAGGGCTTTGTCGAGTGCGTTTACCAGCGTGCGCGGTTTGGTCGGGTTGACCAGCAGGGCGTCGCTGAGCTCTTCGGCCGCACCGGCAGTTTCGCTTAGTATCAGGATGCCTTTTTTACCAAACTGGCTGGCAACAAACTCCTTGGCAACCAGGTTCATGCCGTCGCGCAGCGGGGCCACAAACCCAACGTCGGCAATACGGCACAGCGCCGCAAGCTCCTCAAAGCTGATTGACTCGTGGCGGTACTCAATCGGCTGCCAGCCGCGCGTACCAAATTCAGCATTGATTTCGGCAACCAGGTTTTCGACATTTGTTCGTAGCCGCTTATAGGCCGCCACATCGCCGCGCGAAGGCACGGCAATCATTACCAGCTGGACGTTTTTGCATTGCTCCGGATGCCGCCGCAAGAAAGTTCGGTAAGCCTTAAGCCGCTCCATGAATCCTTTAGTTGGGTCCAGGCGGTCAACAGTCAGAATAACTTTTTGGTTTTTGTACTTACGTGTCAGGCGGCGGGTCTCGCGTTGGACGCCAGCAGTGCGGCCGCTGAGTGCAAACTTATTGTAGTCGATACCTATGGGGAATTCGGTGGCACGCACCACGCGGTTCTTGAGCGCCAGACCGCCCTGGGCTGGCGTGCCAATGCCCAGTTCAGCACATGCATCCAAGAAGTTATCAGCATATGATTTAGTATGGAATCCTACCAGGTCGGCACCCAGCAGTCCTTTCGTAAGTTCGCGTCCGCGCCTGAGGCTGGCGTAGTGAGATGCCTTGGGGAAAGGGATGTGCAGAAAGAAGCCAATCCGCTCATTCGGCCGCTCATCCCGGAGCATCTCGGGTACCAGCATCAGCTGGTAGTCGTGCACCCAGATACTACCGCCAGGTTTGCTTAGCATCAGGGTGGTTTCGCAAAAGAGCTCATTTACCTCGCGGTAGGTTCGCCAGAGCTTGGCCTCATCAGTCTGGTCGTCAGGCAAAGTATGTAAAAACGGCCACAGTAGTGAGTTGCTGTAGCCGGTATAGAATCGATCGATTTGTTTCTTAGTGAGGAAGACAGGAGCGCAGTGGTAGGTCCTGAGCTGTTTGGTGATTGTTTGCCGGTCGTCGTCGGTCAGCTCATCTGCCATGATGCCCGGCCAGCCTATCCAAAGGCTGTTCTTTTTGTTCGCATACGCAGAGAGGCCTTTGGCCAGGCCGCCGTCACTCGGATAGAATTCGAGGCCGTTCTTGGTTTTCTTTACGCTCACTGGGAGCCTGTTAGAGACAATGATGGTCTGTGCCATGCATCATTCATTATACGCCAATCTGAACATTTACTGAGCGTAAGCAATTCACCTTTTACCATTCACCGTTTACAATACGTTTACCATGAACCATTCACCGGGAACACTTGATAGACGGACAATTGATTTTAGCAAATCAGTGCTGAAGTTCTGCTCATCGGTCAAACAAACATCCGTTACAAAACCCATGATCGAACAGCTAACAAAATCAGCTACAAGTATTGGCGCAAACTATGCCGAAGCCAACAACGCGGCTTCTAAAACAGACTTTCGCAACAAAATTTATATTGCAAAAAAAGAAGCTGCAGAAACCAAGTATTGGCTTGAGCTATTTGCTGAAGTGACGGACGATAGGGATGTGTGCCGCGAGTTATGGCAGGAATGCCACTATATCCTAATGACATTACAGAAAATAGTTAGCACACTGAACAGTAAACAGAAAACGGAAAATGTTCGGTAAGTGGTAAAAGGTGAAAAGTAAATGATCACGGTTTTGACCGGTACCAATGATTTTGCGCGGGCTGCCGAACTCAAACGGCTGATTGCTGAATTTGTCAGTACTCACGGTGAATTCGGCCTGGAGACAATTGATGCAGGCGAGGTTGAGTTCGGCCGATTACTAGAAAGCGTCTCGAGTCTGCCATTCCTGGCCAGCAAGCGTATGATTATCCTCGAAAATCCAACTGCCAACAAAGCTTTGGTTGAGGGGGTTGAAACATTGCTGGAATCCGTTGCCGACACTACTGAACTAATTATGAACGAGCGCAAGTTTGATAAGCGGCTTAACCTGTACAAAACCCTCAAGAAACAAGCCGACTTCCGTGAATTTACCGAGCTTGATGAACGAGGCCTCGCTAAGTGGCTGGCAGATGAGGCCAAAGCCCGCGGCGGCAAGCTGTCAAACAGCGACGCCAGTTACATGGTGAGCCGGCTGGGTACCGACCAACTGGGCCTGAGCCACGAACTCGAAAAACTCCTGATTTACGATCAGAATATCTCGCGCGATACGATCAATCTGCTTACCGAGCCACTGCCGCAGAGTACGGTCTTTGATCTGTTGGATTCAGCATTCCGGGCCGATCACAAACGTACCATCGAGCTGTACCAAGACCAGCGCAAGCAGCAGGTAGAACCACAGGCCATCATGGGCATGCTCGCCTGGCAGCTGCATATCCTGGCAGTAGTCAAATTCAATGAAAAATCTTCGCCGGAAACCATCGCCAAAGAAGCCAAACTTAACCCATACGTGGTGCGCAAAACCTTGAGCCTCGCCAAACACCTGACCCAAAAAGAAGTCAAAGACATGGTGGCCAAGGCGCTGCGCCTCGATATCCGCCTCAAATCAGAAACTATCGACGCCGACGACGCCGTCCAGCACTTCCTGCTCACTATCTAGTGTAAGCATAAGCCTATTGACAAAACAGCCAAAGTTTGCTATAATTTAAGATGTTAAATCAAAAACAAAAAATATGTTAGAAACATTAACCCAAATCAATACGCTGCAAGACGGAACAACAACTGTTGGCGAGTATCATGACGCCGCGATCCAGTCCACAATCGATACGCAGAGGAATAGTCTCATAAGCAAGGAGGCCAATTTCAGAGCCACTGTCGACCTGAACAACCTCAATGATCAATACTCGGATGTCTTGGCGCTGACGAACAGTTACTTTGCAGATAGGGGGCTCAGAGTTGCGCCCGTACGTGTCATCGACCGAGAAACGCTGACGAGAGCATACAGAGTCGCCGGTTCTAGCGAGGTTGCAGGTGAACCGGAGGGGCGCCATGTCTTTGGGCGGGCTCTTGTTGTTGAGAACAAGGGCTTGAACGAAATGTTCGGGGATGACGTAGTGCTTGGCGTCGCACTGCATGAAGCCGCGCATTCCTTAGGCAAAGGCGAACACTTCATCCGGACTGTTGATGAGCGAGGTCGCAACATAAAACTTGGCGGCGCAGCTGTGCACCTAGGTGGTCTTGGCAAGGCGGATTTACGCAAAGGAACCGAGTCGAAGTTCGTCGGTGATTTCTGGGAGGAAGCATTTGCCGATTTAACAAGAGTCAGAGCACTTCGTGCCATGGGGCGTACGCATGACATCGAGGGCAATACGAGCGTATCCGAAATTGCCGGTATAAAAATCGGCGGTGTCCCTAATGGCAGCCGTGAAGAGCGGCCTGGAGTTATCAATTTTCCGGCCGAATTTGCTGCGGATAGCAAGACCATTGGTGACAAGAACTACATCGTACGTGGTGCATCAGACTTTGCCGCCTATGCACTGGAGCTCCTAGACCAACGAGTACCTGGATTGTATGACGACTTGCTGGCGGCAAGACAAGATCCTACAAAGCAGCGGGATGCCATACAAAAAATTGAAAGCATACAGACGGGGCTTTATAAGCGGCTTCGTGACATTGATTACACAAACGAAGATTTTATCACTGGCCTCAAGCTTGTCCAGGAAGCTTTGGAAGCTGACAAAATAGATCAGCAGGGCAACCCGGCGGAGGCGGCATAAATGTCAGAGTTAACACCGATCACCACAGAAAGTCGCGCCTACGAGCTTATGCAGGGCAAGCTTGGTCCTGAAGGCATGCAAATGCTCGATGAGCAGCTGACTTTATGGCATGAACTGAACAATAGTGAATTACGTAGCCCGCTGCGTGACGCTCTCTCCCGAGGTGATACAACACTTCCGGCCGGTACGCTTCTGCACGGTATGGGTATGCACGGTTTTAGTACCGAAGCATTGCAGGGTGTAGCCGAGAAAGGGATTGTTAGCGGAGAGCTCACTGGCAAAGTAGAAGACGCCGAGACCCATGGTTGTGCAGACTTCTTCCGTGTGCCTGCAAATACAGATATCTCGGGGTATATGGGCTATGCAAAAGAAAAAGTTACCAAAGGTAATATTCGTACATCGCGCGGCGAGAGTCTGCTAGCACGTGGCGTAACATTTATTGTTGATCCAAGTGCCGAGGGTATGGATCATTTACTTGATAAAAATGGCTATACCAATCCATCCATGGCGAACTTTGTGCGCCCGCCTGGTGATAGAACGGCCGAAGACACAGCAGCAATCTTGGGTGGTGTGCCGCGTGGTGCTATCGCGGGTATTATTGTTGGCGATAAGCTACTGGCCAAAGATGGCGTGGCAGCCACAATTACGGAAACTTTCCCAGGTCTGCCGGTCTTTAATCATGAGGGCGTCTTGCAGCAACAGCCGGGCAGCTTAGTGGAGGTCGCATAATGAAGTCTGTTCAAGAATCTATGCCCGTAGATTTTGTTCCTGATGGTGCTCAGGAGCAAGAAGACTCAAGAACAGAACTGCAGAAAGTGATGGGTGAAGTTCTGCCATTGTTTGATTTGGATGACGAAACATTTGCGGCAGCGGTGACAGATTTTGTAGATCATAGAGTAGGGCTGCTGAGTAAGAATGCAGAAGATAAAGAGTTGGGATTGATCGGTACAGACAAGTTTATTGGTCCAAGAACGCCAATGTACCTTGCATATGGTATTTTTGGAGGAAGAGAATATTATCTGGATGATCAAGAAGCATATACGGCCTCTTTTGCATCTGTGAGGGCTTTTTATAAAAAGCTGGCAGAGAAAATGCCGCCCGAAAAGGCTTATGTAAATGCGGTTATAAAGGGCTCTAATCTGGGGCAGATTCAGTACTTTGAAGGCCACAGGGGAAATAATGATAAACGACAGGCGGTGACTGGAGACATAGTTTCTGAGGATGTGCCAGACGCATCAATACGAGACTTTAAGGGATTTGCCGCTTGCTTGGAGCGTGCAGGCGTAACACATAACACGCTGCTGATCTTCGGGGTTGATTCGGTTATGGAATCCGGCAACCTAAAGACCTCTCATGAAGACGGCCAGCAGACAGAAGAAGTGCATGCCTTTATTGCGGTCACTTACCCGAGCGGTAAGCGAGTTGTATTTGACCCGACAAACCCGTCGTTTACAGAGAATTTCCAGACTAATCAATTAACAGCGCAGGCTAGTTTATTCCCAATTGCTGAGGATGGGCATAGTGCATCTGGAACGGTCAGGCATGTAAATATTGATGAAGACGGCCAAGAGACAACCAAGCAGTTTAGACTTGACTACAGCTTCTAGGACTTAAAAACCGCCCCCATGGCGAGGGCGGTTTATTCTGATTTCTAGTTTCTGTATTCTAGAAAACTACTTCTTGGTAGCTTTCTTAGCGGCTGGCTTTCCAGTAGCAGACTTCTTCGAAGTCGCTACCGGACTTCGCTTGGCTGGAGCCTTCTTGGCCACTGGCTTTTTGGCGGCAGTTTTCTTGGCAGCTGGTTTGACGCCGGCGGCTTTGCTGGCCTTGGCTAGCTGCTTCTTCTTGCGGGCGACTTTGTTCTTGTGAACGAGACCCTTTTTGGCGGCTTTGTCTAGGTTGCTCTCGGCCTTGCTCTTGGAACTGGCAGATGGCTTCTTTACAAAAGATTTCCACGCGCTGCGCAGGCTGCGCTTGGTGCGGGCGTTGCGGGCGGTTGCTTTGCGGGTTGTTTTAACACGCTTTTTGGCTGATTTGATGATGGGCATTTTGTTTCCTCTTAAGATTGTTGTTATTTCTGAGCTACTATAGCAAGAAAGGCTCTATCTGTAAATAAGAGGGCCGTTCACCATTTACCTTTCACTATTCACCGTGCATGCGCCTTTAACCTTTGGTTGTGTGCAACCCAAGGTGAACAGATCATGGATCACGCAGGGTAAATGGAAAATTGTGAATGGTGAATGATGCCCAAGAAATTCCTTGGACTTTTCGAAACGCTTATGGTACCGTGATGGGGAATACTGTATAAACAAAAAGCCAAAAATGGATCCCGTAAGAGTTCAAAAGACCAACAACATCGTACAAACGGCTGAAGCAAGCACTAGTTTTCAGACGTCCTTTAGAAGGGGGGAAGTAAAGTGAATTCCGACGGGATGGATCCAAACCAGCCACAAGATCAGTTTCAAGATCAGAACCAGCAGTCTACGCCGAAACAGTCGGTAGTGGCGCGCGTGCAACAGGCTACGAATGTGCTGGTGACGGTCCGCTCCAACCCGACCGTGGATGAGCTGTCGGCCCTGATTGGTTTGACGCTCATGATGAACAAGCTGGGCAAGCACGCCACCGCGGTGTTTAGCGGCCAGGTACCATCGACCCTGGAGTTCCTGAAGCCCGATGAAACTATCGAGACCAACACCGATTCTCTGCGCGATTTCATCGTGTCCCTGGACAAGTCCAAGGCAGACAAGCTGCGCTATAAGGTAGAAGAAGACGTGGTGAAGATTTTTATCACCCCGTACCGCACCTCTATTACACAGGATGATCTGGAGTTCACCCAGGGTGATTTTAATGTAGACGTGGTGCTGGCACTGGGTGTGACCCAGCGCGAGGAGCTGGATCAGGCCATTACCGCTCACGGACGGATCTTGCATGATGCGACGGTGGTGACCATTACAGCCGGGCAGCATGAATCAACGCTGGGTACCATCAACTGGCAGGAACCAGGCGCAAGTTCTTTGAGTGAAATGCTGGTGAGCGTGTCTGAAGCATTTCAGGGCGGAATTATCGACGAACAGATGGCCACGGCGTTTTTGACTGGTATCGTAGCCGAGACCGAGCGGTTTAGTAACACCAAGACCACACCAAAGGTTATGACCATGGCCGCGCAGCTGATGGCTGCCGGCGCCAACCAGCAATTGATCGCCAACGAACTGCAAAAGGTAGAGGAGCTGCCACTCGACCAGCCGGTGGCTGTCAGCCACGACGAGCCGGCACCCGAGGCGGTGGGTGAGGATGGTTCGCTGACTATTACTCATGACAAATCATCTGATGATAAGTCCGGGCAGAAGCACGAAGAAAAAGAAGACAAGCTGGATGCAGAGGTTGACGTAGCCGCTGATACCGTGAATGGCCCGGATAATTTCTTGCCGCCATTGCCAGCTGACGAGGGGCAGAACTCTTTTGAACCGCTATTGGCATCCAGCCAACCCAACCCAGCCCAACCGGAATCTGAAGAGCCAACAGATATGTTTGCTGAGATTGATAAGCCAGAGCCCGAAGAGCCTGCACCCGACAACGATATTCATATAGACGAACACGGCAACATGCAGCTCAAGCAGCCGCCTATCTCGCCCAAGCACAAGGTGGTGGAGCCGCTAAGATCCGAAGATGAGGGGTCGGATAGTGCTACTCTGGATGCTCAAGTGGCTAATCTGAGTGCTTTGCTCGATAATCCGGACAATGCGCCGGCACCAGCCGACAGCGGACTCAACTTGCAGCCGCCGCCAGAAGTGATAACACCCACCGTACCACGCGCTGAAGATGCGGGGCCAGGACTTGACCTGCCAGATTTGCCCGAGGAGCCAAAGGCGCCCGAAATCCGTAAAGAACATGTAGGTTATGAAGATCCGGCACCAGAGCTGGAATCCGAATCGCCCGCGCCAATCTTGCCTCCGGGCGAGACAACCTTGGCTGAAATCGAGGAGTCAGTGCACAGCCCACACCTGGCAGAAACGACTGACGACCCGATTAAGAATGGCCAGGCGATTGTGGATGATGCGCGTAGTGCCGTGGAGAGTGCGATTGCTGAAGCCGGTTACAATGCCGATCGGCCTGAGCCGCGGGTGGATATTAATGCGCAGCCGCTGAGCCCGCCGCCCGCCGCCCCTGAGCCGGCAATA
>CAZJWS010000034.1:0-4381 GCA_964549985.1 uncultured Candidatus Saccharibacteria bacterium
TGCGCGCGAGGCGGCGGAGTTTTATGTGTCGGTCTTTCCGGATAGCAAAATCACCGGCGGCAGCAAGTATCCAGACAGCGCCGAGGAAGGCCTGGCTGACTTCCAGCTGGATCTGGCTGGCAAAGATCTGACGGTGGAGTTTGAGCTTGGCGGGAACAAATTTGTGGCCATAAACGCCGGGCCGGAGTTCAAATTCACCGAAGCAATTTCGTTCCAGGTAGATTGCAAAGACCAAGCCGAGATTGATTATTTTTGGGAAAGGCTCTCAAGCGTCCCAGAATCCGAACAATGCGGCTGGTGCAAAGACAAATTCGGCCTGAGCTGGCAGATTGTGCCGGAAAATATGGAAGAGTTGATGCAAAAACCCGATGCCTTCAAAACCCTGATGAACCAGCACAAAATCGTCATTGCGGAGTATTAATGAGGCGCTTCCTCATTGTCAATGCTGATGACTTTGGCTACAGTCACAGTATTAACAATGGAATTATTGAAGCTCACACAAAAGGTATAGTTACAAGTACATCAGTAATGGTAGATGCTATCGCTGCTAGTGAAGCTAAAAGCCTGACACAGTACAAGGACTTGTCAATTGGCTTACATCTTGAGTTGAAAGAAACCAAAGATGTGAAAAACGAACTGGAACGACAGATCAAAAAATTTGTTGAAATTGTTGGCCGCCACCCTGATCATATCGACACTCATAAGCGATATACGACGGATAGTGGCATAGTGGAAGTCTTGACCGAGTACGCCAAAACTCACAATGTGCCAGTCCGGGGATTTAGCGCTAAACACATTGATTCATTTGGTATAAACTCAACTGACACCTCTGTTGATCGGTTGAGAAAATCTATCGATGAGGCTACGGACGAATATAATGAACTAATGACCCACGCAGGCTATACGGACGATTACCTGAGACAACAAAGCTCTTACAGTGATCTGCGGGAACAAGAACTATTGTCAATCTGTGATCCAAGTATTAAACAATATGTTGCAGAAAAAGGGCTGCAGCTTGTGAATTGGAAAACTTATAACACAGCAGAGGAGTAACTATGAGCAAACAAATTTTTGTAAACCTGCCGGTCAGTGATCTGGTAAGATCAACAGCTTTTTATGAGGCGCTTGGATTCACTAAAAACCCAAATTTTTCGGACGACAACGCCAGCGCTATGCAATGGTCAGATGACATTGTGTTTATGATACTAAAACGGGATTTTTACCAGACTTTCCTGCGCGATAAATCTGTGGCCGATACTGGTACGACCAGCGGCGTGCTGGTAGCCCTGAGTCTGGACAGTAAAGAAGCCGTACAGAAATTTGCCGAGACTGCCAAGGCAAACGGCGGTGATTGCTTCAAATCCGGCCCCGAAGTTCCCGAGGACATGATGCTTGGCTACGAGGTCACCGACCCGGACGGCAACCAGCTGGAACCAGTTTGGATGAACCCAGAATTTAATCCCCAGGAAGGAGCAAACTAATGGCAATCGTAAAGCTTAACAGCTACATCAGTTTCAAAGACAACGCGGCCGAGGCGGTGGAATTCTACAAATCAGTCTTTGGCGGCGAGGTCTACAGCGATACCTTCGGCAGCTTTAACTCACCCGAAATGCCGGTAACACCAGGCGACGAGAACAAAATTATGCACGCCTACCTGAAGGGCGACAAGGGTGTGGAGCTGATGCTGGCCGACACACCGTCGGGTATGGAGTTCCACGAAGGTATGCGGATTACCCTAACGCTCAACGGCGATGACGAACCGACCCTGCGCGAATACTGGGACAAACTAAGCCAGGGCGGGCAAGTAACGATGCCGCTGGACAAAGCGCCGTGGGGCGACACCTTTGGTATGCTCACCGACAAATTCGGTGTTTGCTGGATGGTGGACATTGGTCCGGTCCAAGGCTAGCCTGCCGAACATAACTTCCAGACTCATCGTCTTTTTTGCGCAATCTTTTGCATAAGCGCTATAAAGTCTTTAAGATAATACACAAAAGACAATCAATTATGAGATGGGTTCTATGAGTTTTACCGCAAAACTAACCCGGGTCGCCCTCGCTGCAGCAGCACTGGCATTGGTGCTGAGTAGTCTTGCGGCGTGGACGCCGCGGGCCTTTGCTGCTCCGGGCGATAACGAAAATAATCCCATAATCATCACCGACTGTACGGAGCTGCAAGCCATCGATGGTGATGCTTCCATACTAAGCAAGCATTATGCGCTGGGTAATGATATTAACTGTTCGGCTTCGGCTGGCTGGAATAGTGGCAAGGGTTTTGATCCGATTGCTTCAAACGACCTGCCCTTTACTGGTTCGTTTAACGGTAACCGCCGCACTATAACTAACTTAACTATCAACCGTGCTAATGATACCCCCGGGGAACAGATGGGGGACGACGAAATATCAATCGGGTTGTTTGCCTGGACACAGAATGCCGAGATTTATGACCTCAACATCGACACTTCAAAGGTAAAAGGCTACGCGTATGTCGGTGGTATCGTTGGCTGGATGGAATCTGGTTCGCTTACGAACGTTTCATTTAACGCAAGCGTTACTGACAACAGCTGCGATCCAGGCTACTGCGTCTGGGCCCGGTACGGCCACAGCGGCGGCGGACTGGTAGGGCAGTTCAACGGCGGCAGTATCGTCAATGGCGTCACGGGCGGGCCGGTCAAAGGCAGCGGCAACATCATCGGTGGCTTGGTAGGATTTATGGGTAACAGTACCTATATTACGAGCTCAAGCAGCTCGTCAAATATTGACGGCGGCCATCATCTGGGTGGTGCGGTTGGCCATATGACGGGCGGTACGCTCGAGGATGTACACGCCAGCGGCAACATAGACGCCAACGATGATGAGGACTTCAAGAATGGTTACGCCGCCGGTGGACTTGTTGGCTATATGGAAGGCGCGGCCAGTATTGAGCGCTCAAAGGCAACGGGCGATGTGCACGCTGACTATTCGACAGCCGGGGGTTTGGTTGGTTACAAAGAAGGTTTGGGGGCTATTACCGATTCATATGCCCGTGGCAACGTAACGCAATTTGATGGCTGGACCGAGGGTGGTAACATCGGCGGCTTGATTGGTGAGTTGTACGGCGGCACTATTGCACGAACCTATGCCAGTGGCAGCGTCACTGGGGAATACAGGGTTGGCGGTTTGGCAGGTCTTGTAGATGAAACATCGGCTGTTATCATAGAAAATTCTTTTGCCGCTGGTGCGGTTGAAGCTACCGGGGACGGTGACAAGTTTGATGGCGGCCTGATTGGGGACTTTGACTGGGACGCGGAACTGGATGATAACTACTACGATGCTGACCGCACAGGGATGGATCATTGCTATGCCTCCGACCCCGAAGGGTACGAAGAAAGCAGTGCGACTGTGCCCGGTGAGTGCGGGGCTGTAAATGATGATGGCAATGACGATGAATATTTCTATGACGAGGATACTATGCCATTCACTGACGGCGATTTGCGGTACTGGTCATATGGAGTATGGGACTTCCACGAAGACGATTACCCGACTTTTGAGTGCGACCAATGCCAGGTACTCCATCCGGTAGCAGCAGAGGCAACAACCAGCCCGGCAACTAACATCACCCAAACCAGTGCTAAAGTTCACGGTACCATCCAGCTGCACGGCGGGCTGACAAGTAGCGATGTGGTGGATGATCCAGACATTGAGGAACACGGCTTGTACATATACTCGACCTATGCAACGCAAGACGAGCTAGACTGGGAAAACGATCCATACATCATTATCAGTCCGGATGATTTAGCAGAGATTGACGATGATAATACACACCTGCAGTTCAGTGGCCTCATCAGCGGCCTGACTTGCGGCACCACGTACTACTATGATAATTCTTGGGAATATTTTACGGACAGCAGCGGCGATACGTGGGAATGGGCTGGTGACGTGCATAGCTTCACTACGCTTGCCTGTGACGATGACGGCGATGGTATTTCGGACGATGTTGAGAACGGTGCCCCAAATGATGGTGACGCCAACAGCGATGGAATCGCCGACAACCTGCAGGCCAATGTCACTAGCTTTGTAAATCCAATAACCGGGCAGTATACAACCGTGGCGCTGAGTGATGGCTGCGAGCTATCAGACGCCTCGGTTATCACCGAGAGTACTACTAGCAACGACGCTGGGTATGTCTATCAGGCAGGCCTGGTGAACTTCAGTGCCAGCTGTAGCGGCAGCGAAACAGAAGTCAGCATGTACCAGTTTGGTGCCAGCGCCAGCAGCTTGATCCTGCGCAAGTTCAACCCCAACACTGGCGTATACTTTACCATCACCGATGCTACTATCACCCAGCAAACTATTGGCGGGCAGAGTGCGGCAGTTGCCAGCTATACCATTACTGACAATGG
>CAZJWS010000034.1:4391-9234 GCA_964549985.1 uncultured Candidatus Saccharibacteria bacterium
GGACCTTAACCCAGCGGTAGGGCAAATCACCGACCCGGTTGGTCTGGCGAGCGCTGTCGGCGCGCCCAACACTGGCGCTCAAACCGTCCGCGACCGGCTGTTTCATTAGCAGTAACTAGTGAAATTTGACAAAACATAAGCTTTTTGATATACTTGTATTAAGTCTTTGCTCGCTTTGGGCTAAAAATATATGGAACAACCTCCCAAATCCCGCCGCGAAAAACTACAGGAATGGCTTCCACAGACCAGACGGCAGCGGTTTATTTTTGGTGTGGCGGCAGTGTTCTGCCTGGCTGTGGTGTTGGTGGTGATGCTGCGCATTATGCGTAGTGTCCGCAGCACGGCTCCAGTCAGAGACGAGGTGATCACCTATTCAGTGGACTACCCGGACGAAACCGAGCCCGGCGACAACTATGCCTGGAGGGGTGGCGCGGAAGATCCAAAAAAGATCAGTATTCCTGCTATTGGCGTGGACCATTGGATCCAAAAAGTCGGTATTGATCAGAACCAGGCAGTAGCTGCACCAAATAATGTGCATATTGCCGGCTGGTTTACCGATAGCGTCTGGCCTGGCCAGAAAGGCCTGAGCATCATCGACGGCCATGTCTCTGGCCGCAGTACGGACGGCGTATTCAAGAACTTACCACGGGTTAAGGCCGGCGATGAGATTGTAGTGACGATGGGTAGCGGCCAGGCTTATACCTACAAAGTGTTTGACACCAAAACCGTACCCAATGACCAGGCCGCAGTTGTGCTGTTCGAGCAGGATCCAGCGGTGACTTCGCAGCTTAATCTCATTACCTGTACTGGCCAGTACGACAGGAATGCCCACACTTATGCAGACCGTGTGATCGTGTACGCCGGGCTCGAGAATAGCCGTTAAAACCCAAATTTTTCGGACGAAAACGCCAGCGCTATGCAGGGTTAGTCAAACAGATACTTGTTGTTAAAAACGCTCTTGCTTATAATGCAGGGTAATGCGCACACATAAAAACTTATCTAAAACTGTCCGTGCGGGCCTCGTGGGGTTGCTTGTACTGGTGTTGGGCGGGGTGGTATTGCTGGGCAGTTGGCAGGCAAATGTAGCCACGGCCGATGTGCCGCTGGCGGCCCGGTTGCTGGCCGAACCACACGCATCTACCGGAATACGGGTTAATGTAACTGGCCTGGGTAGTAATATGCGCGGCCTGGCAACTAATGGTACAACCGCCTGGTTGATGAACACCAGCGGCAATGTGATGAGCGTGGATTTATCCTCCATAGATATGACACCAGCTCAGGCGCCACAGGACATCGGCGGCACGTTGCATACAGTGGGTTGGGGCAGCGGGGGTGCGCCTTCGTTGCCGGGTAGCATCAACCAACTGAGTATTTCATACAGCCGCGGCTGTTTATTTATGACGGACGACAACAACTCACCGGGCGATATTAGGCTGTATTGTATTGACGTATCTGACTGGTCGGTGACAGAAATAGACGTACCAGACAGCCACCCGCTGCCAACGGGTTACTACTTCACGCAGAGCAATATGATTGACTTTCCGGATGGACGTATTGGCAAGGTGTCTGGTTATACCAAAGAGTCAGACTATTACTATACTTCAACCCTGCGTACCTATACGGTTACGGGTACAGGCAAAAACGCTACCATTGCGTTTTCGCAGGATTACGTTATGCAGGACACCGACACGGTATACAATGACGCACCCGGTTGGGCGCGCGATGAGCACGGAATCGCCACGGACGGCACGTATTTGTACCGTATCCAGTGGAATAGCGTGAGTCCTAATACCAAAGTTTGGGCACTGACGGGCGATGGTTCCGAAGCCGAGACAGTCTATGGCGGTAGCTACACAATGCCGTACGGCAATATGCACTACCTGGCTCATAACCACATCGACAATTATTATATGGTTGGGTATTTTGATGGCGCGAGCTTCTTTATTACTACGGCGGCTGATCCTGGTCCGGGGCCGGGTAATCCGCTGATACCGCTATACAGCAGCGTTACGCGTGGCGTGCATAGTTATACCGTGCAGGTGACAAACTATGACGCCGGTTTTAATTGGCAAGTCTCTACAACAGCTGGCATAGCCACCATAAGTAACACAGGGTTAGTGACGGTTACTGGCTTGCAGCCCAGCCAGGCAGCCACCATAACCGTCACGGCGGGCAAATCAGGCGTGCCGGACGGTTCTGCGGATACTACAGGCATTGCCCTGGGCGCCGATCTGAACGGTGATGATATAGAAGACGACACGCAGGACAATGTAGAATCTACCACCAACGCCACTACTGGCAAAACGGTAGCTATATCGGCCGAAAGCAGCGCGGGCAGCTGCTCGTTTGGCGGCTTTGTGCTCAAACAATTGAGCGAACTAGAGGCCAAAGATCCCGGTTACATCTACCCGCTGGGGTTATTAGACTTTACTACCACCTGTGGTACGCCTGGCTTTACCGCCACCATCAAGCAGTATTATTATGACCCGCCAGCTGGTAACTTTGTGCTGCGTAAGTTTGCCCACAACACTTACCAAACCATCACGGAAGCGACCATTAACCGGCAGACCATCGGCGGCCAAGCAGTGCTGGTGGTGACCTACAGTGTGACCGATGGCGGTCCGCTTGATGCCGATGGCAGCGTGAACGGTACTGTTGTTGATCCGGCTGGCCCAGCCAGCGTGGTTGGCGCGCCAAGCACAGGTGTGCCCACAATCCGTAACTTCCTGTTCAACGAATAAACCGCTGGCAGAAGCCGGTGCAGGTGGGCATTTCGGAGTGAGATGTCTCTATAGTTGCGGGTAGCGCCAGATTAGCACCGGTGACTAGAACCCAGTCCCGCCCAAGTGGTGCATTGTTTGGTAAAAATCTGCTGGTGCTACGCTTTAGTTTCCATTACTATAGTAAGCAATAGCACTTTACTCGCAGGGGGCATTGTATGCGCGTATCCGCCTTAGCTCGCAAGCGGCCGGATATAGCTTTGATTATTTTGGCAGTGGCTATGCTGCTGGTGTTTGCGCTGGCTAAAATCCCGCGGTCCGCGGCAATCGAGGGCCAGGTAGGGCAACAACAAATTACCCTGAACCCAGGCGGTGGCCTGGAGGCAACGGGTTCTGATGGCCTGAGATTTACCATTAACGCTGACAAAGTTGAAGATTGGGAAGATGTGAACTATGCCTATGTCACAGGCCAGGACGCAGTAGTATACCGGGGGACTTTCCAATATTGCTGCAGCGCCGGCGGCCCAATGTTGAATATCGGCGGGACATTGTATGGCCAGGCTGGCCCGGCTTATGACAATTCCTATGACAACTGGTCATCCATAGAGATTGTTGCCACGAGCGGGGCCGCTTCTGTTGGGGCGCGTACTTCTGCTACGGGTAATTCATCGGCTACGGTGCGCTATACGGTGGTGCATAACAGTTTGACCTATACCGTAGAGCGCAGAGTTAGCTATACCTTCCCAAATGATTACGTTACAGACCGCTATACCTTTACCATCCCGGATGGCAATAGCGATGTAGTGAAGTTTTACCTGGGTGGCGACACGGCGCCAGGTTCGTCCGACCAGGGATACGGGGTGATGCTGACCGAGCCGGTACGGACGGTAATCTCGCTTAACACTTCGTCGGAAATTATGTTTGGATTCCGTGAAGTTGCGGGCTCCAAGGCCTTTGATGGTGCGACATCACAGAGTTTCTCTATGCCCTATAGCACGGTAAGAAACGGCGGCGATATTGGTTTTGTCGGCACTGCGTCTACTCACGACGCTGGCCTAATGATGCAGTGGAACCTGGGTTCGACACCTGGTACCCAGACTGCCAGTTTCGAGCAATTTTCGGCCAAGCAGGGTACCAATGTGAATGCGGCCTTTACGCCCAACAAAACCGACCCGGGCGTACCAGTTGATCTAAGCATATCGGTGGTGAATACAGAGCTGACGTCGGTGGATGAGCTGGGCTATACTTTTACGTTGCCAGCAGGACTAGTTATTGGTTCTGGCACAAAATCAAACACCTGCGGTGGCAGCCTTACGGCGGTTACGGGCGGCACGGTTATTACGCTGAGCGGCGGTGAAGTTAGTGGCGCAACCAACTGCGTGGTGTCAATACCGGTGGTTACCTCAACACTTGGCGTATACGCGATTACTGCGTCGAATATATCTAACCTGAGTAATCTGACTAACAATGTGGGCTCGTCATCATTCTATGTAGGTGTGGACGAAGATTACGATGCTGACGCGGATGGCGTGGACGATGCCATCGAAGACGCCGCTCCTAACAACGGCGATGGTAATAATGACGGCACCAAGGACAGCGAGCAGGTACACGTTACTTCATTCGTGAATCCAGTCACCGATACCTATGTATCAGTGGCGCTGGACGAAGATTGCTCGCTCACCGAGGCTGCGGCTTCTGCCGAATCCAGCAAGGCCGCCCAGGATACCGGCTACAACTATTGGACGGGGTTGGTTAATTTTGCGGCCGATTGCGGCGACCCCGGCTATACTTCCAGCGTGACGCTGTATTTTTATGGCACCAGCCAAGACAATCTGGTGCTGCGCAAATACAATAACAACACAAACGGTTACTTCAATGTTCCTGAAGCAACTGTTACAAACGAGGTGATTAACGGCCAGAGTGTTATTGTTGCGGCCTATAACATCACTGACGGCGGTGAGCTTGATATGGATGGCGAAGCCAATGGTATTATTGTTGACCCGGTTGGCCTGGCTACATTGGTAGTGGGCGTACCAAATACCGGCCTGGGTGGCAGGATCACCAGGTAGGCGGGAATGTATTTGAAGCGCCACCTGGTTTTTGCGGCAGCGTTCTTGTATCTG
>CAZJWS010000034.1:9244-9463 GCA_964549985.1 uncultured Candidatus Saccharibacteria bacterium
GCTGGGTAGCAAAAACTTCAGACGGGCGGTTCTTCCTAAGGTTATCTATGTCGCCGCGTTTCTGTACTTGCTAGTGGTAGAAGTGGCCCGGATAGCCTATGGCCGGCTCCGAATAGCCACAAGATTCCTGAGCCGTTACCGCTATGCTGCGGCAGCTTGCGCAGTGCTCTTGCTGCTGGCGGTGCCGGTGGGGCAGTGGCTCTTTGGTACTGAGCGTCC
>CAZJWS010000035.1:0-9389 GCA_964549985.1 uncultured Candidatus Saccharibacteria bacterium
TAACCAAACTTTACGCCGAAGAAATCGAGGTACCGTTCGTAGAACTCGACCCCAAAGAAATCAAACGTGAGGTTCTGAAACTGATTCCAGAGCGTATTGCCAACCAGTACAAGGTCGTGCTGTATGGCCTGGACGACACCGGCGCTAAGCTGTTGGCTACCGAAAATCCTGATGATGTCGAGGGTATAAATTTCCTGAAGAAACAGCTGGGCGATGATATCCGCATCGCTATGGCGACAAAGCAGAACATTTCCGCGGCGCTCGATCAATACCGGGGCGAGATCGGCACCGAACTAACCAAGGTTATGACACCCGAGGAGCTGGCTGAAGATATCGATGAAAACGTGTCCGAAGAAGACGTAGCCGAAGATTCGCCAATTGCCCAGACCGTCAACCTACTGATTGAATACGCCGTCAAGGCTGGCGCCAGTGATATTCATATCGAGCCGCGCGAGAATTTCGTGTCGGTACGCTATCGTATCGACGGCATTTTGAAGGAGACAAATAAGCTGCCCAAAAAAGTCGTGGCGGCACTGGTATCACGTATTAAAATCTTAAGTAACCTCAAGATTGACGAACGCCGCGCGCCGCAGGATGGCCGGTTCAAGATTTCTGCCAACGGGGCTATATATGCCATGCGCGTGTCTACCCTGCCGATTGTGGACGGCGAAAAGGTGGTTATGCGCGTGCTTAACGAATCCAGCAAAGCTCAGAGTCTGGAGGAGCTGGGTTATTGGGGGCGATCCCTGGAAACTATCAAGGACGCTATTACCCAGCCGCACGGGATGATTCTGGTCACCGGGCCAACCGGCTCGGGTAAAAGTACGAGCCTATTTAGTGTTCTGTCGATGATAAACAGCCCGACAGTCAACATTTCTACCGTTGAAGACCCTGTGGAATACCGCGTACCTGGCACCAATCAGACTCAAGTGAACCCGGTTGCGGGCATGACTTTCTCCAGCGGTCTGCGAGCACTGCTGCGCCAAGATCCAAACGTCATTATGGTCGGAGAAGTCCGCGACGTCGAAACTGCCTCTCTTGCTGTGCAGGCGGCCCTGACTGGCCACTTGGTTTTCAGTACGCTACATACCAATAATGCCGCTACGTGCCTCCCCCGCTTGCTGGATATGGGCGTCGAGGCGTTTCTGATTGCCAGCACCGTGCGCGCCGTCGTAGGGCAACGCCTGGTACGGCGTTTGTGCATAGAGTGCCGCGATAGCATCGAGCCAGATGCCACGACAGTCAAGAAAATCGCCGAAACATTCAACATCGGCGACAGCGCAACAATGAAGTACATTCATGGATTGGAAGAACAGGCCCTGGCAGGCGGCATCGGCAAGAGTAACCAAGGTAAGCAAGCGACTGATTCGCTCAGCACTACCGAATCCAAGATTAGTCGTATTTTCAAAGCTCACGACGGAGGCTGCAATGCCTGTAACAAGTCCGGATATAAGGGCCGCATAGGTATTTACGAGGTCTTACATAATTCAGAAACTATACAAAAACTGATTGTCGGCAACGCTACATCTGAAATCATTAACCAGCAAGCCGTCAAAGAGGGTATGGTAACGATGCAGCTCGACGGGTTTATAAAGGCGCTACGCGGCCAGACCAGCATAGAAGAAATTCTGCGTGTTACCGCGACAGGAGAGGGTTAAATGAAGAGGATCAGTGAGAAATGACCGAATTTAGTTACACCGCGCACGACGAAAAAGGCGGTAACGTCAGCGGCAAGATTACCGCGCCGAGCAAGGACCAGGCTCAGGAACAACTACGAGCCCGCGGCCTGACCTCTCCTATGGTTAAATCAGCCAAGGCGACGGGTGCCAAGAGAGAGATCAAACTTCCCGGCAGTAAAAAAATCAAGCCGAAAGCACTGGTAGTATTTACGCGCCAGTTCGCGACCATGATAAACGCCGGCGTACCGATGTTGCGCTCACTTAACACACTGCGCGAGCAAACGAATTCGGCCTTGCTTAAGGAAGCTCTAGAGAAAGTTATAGCTGACGTCCAAGGAGGCACCTCGCTCTCTGACGCTTTAGCCAAACACCCCGGAGTCTTTTCAGAAGTTTATGTCAATATGGTGCGCGCCGGCGAGGCTGGCGGTATCCTAGATCAAATCTTGGGCCGGCTGGCCACCCAGGTAGAAAAAGACGCCTCAATCAAGAGCAAATTTAAAGGAGCGATGGTATATCCGGCAGTGGTAACGATAGTAGCGGTGGGCGCGGTTGGTTTTTTGATGGTCGGCGTGGTTCCAAATCTTGCTGGTATTTTGCAGGAAGCCGGCGGCGAACTACCCATACAAACTCAGATTATCCTGGGCATGAGTAACTTTTTGACCAACCAATGGTACATTTTGATCGGAGCCATCATCGCGGGCTTTTTGGCTTTCAAAAAATTTACCAGTTCACCGGCCGGCAAGTATAAGTTCCATCAGTTTTTACTTAAAATACCGATCTTTGGCAATATTATCTTAAAAGTTAATGTGGCGCGATTTGCCCGTACCTTTAGTTCGCTGATCGCTGCCGGTGTTACGGTGATTGACGCGCTAGAAATTACGGCCGGAGCTCTGACAAACATGGTGGTGCGCAAAGCGCTGACCGACAGCATAGACGGCATAAAAAATGGCGGCAACATTGCCGACAGCCTGGATCAGAGTAAGATACTGCCGGCAATCGTCGTACAGATGACCGCCGTTGGCGAAGAAACCGGTAAAATCGGCGAGGTGCTAGACAAGGTCGCCGAATTCTACGAGGAAGAAGTCGATCAAATCACCAGTAGCCTGTCCTCTATTATCGAGCCGATTTTGATCGTGGGGCTGGGCGCTATCGTCGGCTTTATCGTGCTGAGCGTGCTCGGACCAATCCTCTCTATTCAAGGAACTGTGTAGAACCCGTTCCAAAAAAGTTGACAAGGCAGGCATAAGCGTTATACATTTGAGGTATTATCAAAAAATACATGCATTCTAAAGGAGTGGACTTAAAATGCGAAAACTAAATCAAAAAGGTTTCACCATTATCGAACTATTGGTGGTAATCGTAATTATCGGTATTCTGGTTGCCCTGACCTTGCCTAACTTGTTTAGCGCGCAGGCCCGCGGCCGTGACACCGACCGTAAGAATGAGATGAAGAATGTTCAGCAGAAGCTTGAAGCACACTTCAACGACTATGACAGCTACCCTGTAGGTGACGACATAACTGTACTACAGCAGGATTCGCCCGACGGCCTAGAGCTCTCGGACGACGAAGTCCAGGGGCCAAGAAATAACACTCTGTATGGCTATGAAAGCGATGGAGTAACTTATGAGCTCACCGTAACCCTCGAGAATGAGAGTGATGGTGATGCGGAAAATGGTGTTTACACACTCACAAGCGTCAATCAGTAGTCAGTAACCTATTGAGACAAAACCGGTTGCCCAAAGGCAACCGGTTTTGTTATTCTTAAGCATAAGCATGATGAAACGCGACCAATCCGGCTTTACGCTGGTTGAGCTAATTGTAGCTATTGCCGTTACCGGCTTGGTACTCGGCGGTATAGTTAATCTATACATCGGTATTCAAACCATGCAGCGCCGCACCTATCACACCGAACTGGCCACCCGCGCCGGCGAACGACAAGTGGAATCGCTGCGTAATGCGCAGTACATTAATCTGGAACCAGGAGTAGACATTGACTTTAGCGACGACCTGCCGGCTGATTTGCCCAGTCCCAAGACCGGCACGGTTGTGGTTAGCGAGCCCTCCGAGGGTCTGCGCCGAGTTGACGTTACCATTACTTATCGTGACGGCTCCAGCGGCAGCCGGACTGTTAAGCAAAGCTCTTTGATTGGAGTGATTGGGATTGCTCAATGATTTACCGACATCTGAGGCAAACAGGGTTTACGGTGGTAGAACTACTAGTTGCAACAGCTGTTACCAGTTTGATGCTCATTCTGATTATGACCTTTTTAGTTAACACCATTGCCACGCACACGATCGATACCGCCCGGGCGGATTTGCTGCGCGAGGCCCAGCTGACACTGGACTTACTCGGAAAGGATATTCGCTTGAGTGCTAATGTGGACGACAATAACCGATGGCAGGACCCTAACTCGCCAAATGCCGCCTCTACCAATGGCTTTGGCTGGGAATCAGGACCCAACACGCTCATACTGGCTATTTCAGCGGAAGACACCAGCCGCAACATCCTCTTTTCTGACGCTACGCACTATATTACCCAAAAGAATAATGCTATTTACTACGTCTCTGGGGGTAGTTTGTTCAAGCGTACACTGGCCGGCGACCACGCAGATAACCGGTCTGTTACTTCTTGCCCGGCGACGGTTGCCACACCCGCTTGTCCCGCGGACAGCGAGTTAGTAAAGAACGTCAGTAGTTTTAATGTCCGCTACCTGAACGGCCAAGACCAAGAAGTTGAACCCGACCAGGCCCGCTTGGTAGAGGCTACGCTCAGTTTGTCGGCCACAAAATATAGCCGGCAAATAGATGCTGAATATGTAACAAGGATGGTATTCCGTAATGAGTAAAATTTCTATCAGTAATTTCCGCAGCCTGCACCGCAGCCAGCAAGGTATTGTGCTGATAACTGTGCTAATAATCACATTACTGCTGACTTTTATCGGCCTATCGCTCAGCGATCTTGTCATTGCACAATACAGCCGTACCAGCAAAAACGTATTCGTATCAAACGCGCTGATGGTAGCCGAAGCCGGAGCCGAGCAAACTCTGTTTGAAATCAATGAAGATAGCAACTTCCCCGGTTTTGCAGTCGAAACCGAATTTTATAACGACGAAGAACAAGGCCGCGCCACATACCAGACCGAGGTTACCAACGGTTCCGGCCCCAACGAAAGAGTTATCACGTCTACCGCCCGTACCTACCGCTATGGCAGCACGACGGTCGAAAGCACCCGCAGCGTACGGGTGACCATCGTAGCCACTGCTTCGCCCGGCTACTCGGTGCAGACAGGCCCCGGAGGCTTGATTTTGAGCGGCAGCGCTAATATTACCAACTCCGAGATCTATGTGAATGGTTTCATAAATATGAGCGGCGCAGCGCGTATTGGTACGCCTAGTCAACCGCTTAACGTGTTCGTCGGCCACTATAACTGCCCTGCAGGCGCCAATCCCGGACCGACCTATCCGCAACAATGTACCACCGGCGAACCAATAGCGTTCAATGTCTCTACCAGGATTTTTGGCAACGTCTGCGCTACAAACCAAGTCAGCACCGTTGTCGCGGCCTGGCAGACCGATCCGAGTATACAAGGCGGTAATGGCGGCCAGGGACTCATACCTAACTGTACCGCCCCACAGGTACCTATGCCATCGTATAACCGCGCGGCTCATGTTGCCGCAATGACCACAACAGTCAATGCCAGCGACATTAACTACAACTGCAGCCAATGGCAGAATCCAAATGGTTTTGTGCGTACCATGCCTGCCAACATACGCCTTAACGGAAACGCCAGCTGGTCCAGCAGCTGCGATCTAACCATTACCGGTAATGTGTATATAACCGGTAATCTCGATATTAGCGGATCAGCGCGAATACGTATCGCCGACTCGCTGGGCGGAGTCCGCCCCGTTATAGTGGTAGATGGTACCATTAACGCCGGCGGCTCGGCCACGCTGATTCCCAACAGTAGCGGTACGAGCGCGCACTTTATCAGTTACAGGAGTTCGGCGCCCTGCAATCCAACCTGTGCTGACGGCGCCGTCACCGGCACCGCACTCAAGACTTCTCAGGGCGTAACCACGGTAGATGTGGCCGGCGCAGGCAATTTCCCTGGCACTATCTTCCATAGTTACTGGGGTACGGTTAGGCTGGCTGGCAGTGGTAATATGGGCTCCGCTATCGGCCAAACGGTCGATTTGAGTGGTGCCGGCACTATCGTCTTTGGCACATCGCTGGCTACCGGCGATACAAGCTGGACAGTCCGAAGTTATCAGTACGATTTTTAGCCGAAACCCTAAGAGGCGCTAATCTATGGAAAAGCATAAGTTATTTGTTATACTTAAGGTTGAAACAATCAGAGGGGCACCGCTAGATTACTGTGGGTACGACTCATACACAAACATTATTTTATAAGGATAAGCCGCTGTTTGGGCTTGATATTGGCTTTAATACCATAAAAGTCATGCAGATATTTGATGATGGCAAGACCAGTAGCGTCGGTGGTTACGGCGTGGTCAAATTTGAGTCCAATGCTATACAGGATGGTGTCATTACGGATTACGAAACGCTTGCTAAGGCTGCCATGGAGCTGTTTGAGAAGAATATTATCGGCAGCATCTCTACGCGCCGCGTTGTCGCGACTATACCGGCCGCAAAAGCATACCAGCGGGTCATGACAGTACCAGCAAGACTTGGTAAAAAAGAGCTCGATGAATCAGTCCGCTCGGAGGCCGAGCAATATATTCCAATACCTATGGACGAGCTATATTTGGACTACATAACCGCTGCCAAACAGGGCGAGGACCGCGAAGTATTAGTTGTCGGAGTGCCAAAAAATATTATTGATTCGTATATGAAGTTCTTTGAACTTCTGGGTCTAGAGGTCTGCGCATTGGAAACAACAATTTCGGCCGCTAGCCGTATCATTGCAAAAGTAGAAAACAGCGACGATGTCCCGACTATATTAATTGATCTTGGCTCATTGTCGGTTGATCTGACCGTGTTTGACAAAAACCTGGTTGTCAATGGCACCGTCCCGGGAGGCGGCGACGATTTTAGTAGCAGGATCGCTGAAAAACTTGGTATCAGCAAGTCAGAAGCCAATACGCTTAAGACAAAGTACGGCTTGGGCGTTAGTAAGAAACAAGCCGAAATCCGTGAATCACTCAAGCCGCAGTTGGACTCGCTCATCAAGGAAATCCGGCGCGTCGTACGCTACTACGAAGAGCGCACGGACGGCAAGGCAAGTATAGGTCAAATTATTACTATGGGCGGCGGTGCCAACATGCCGGGGTTGGTAGATTACTTAACTGACAACCTGCGCATACCTACCCGCATGTGCAACTTCTGGAGCGAACTATCTCTAAACCAGTTGCAGCCTCCACATGAAGCCGAAAGATCAGTGTATGTAACAGTGGCAGGTGCGGCTATTACTAAACCGGGGGATATTTGGTGATGAGCATGATCAACTTAATGCCGCCGGCCCACAAAGAATCTATCCTCTATGCCCGGCGCAACACATATCTTGTACGTTGGCTCATTGGTATTAGCGTTGCGGCTGTAGGAATTGTCGTTATTTCCGGCGGTGGGCTGTTTTACCTCAAACAAGACAGCAAGGCATACCAAAAATCAATCGAGGATACCAAAGCACATCTGACTGCCCAAAAGGAAACTGAAACGCTACGCCGCGCTGAAGAAATGAGCGGTAATTTACAGCTAGTGGTTGATGTACTGTCGAACGAAGTTTTGTTTTCAAAATTGTTGCAACAGATAGGACAGGTCATCCCGCCAGGAACCATTTTACAGAGCCTGACACTGAGCAATGATCTATCCGGCGGTATTGATCTAGAGATAGGCGCTTCGAGTTATGAGACTGGCGTCCGCGCGCAAGTAAATCTGGCGGAACCATCCAACGGTATTTTTGAAAAGGCCGATATCGGCGCGGTGACTTGCCCGGCAGAGGGCGTCCCTCCCTATCCTTGCACCGCCCAAATGCGCGCATTGTTCGGTAGCGATAATAGTCCTTTTCTCAAGCTCAACCAGGGAGGCACGAATTAATGAATAGTAAACGCGCTTTCTTTGGTATGCTTGGAGCCGTTGTGTTGCTCGTCGGGCTTTGCGGCGTCGGCACATATTTTGCCAACCAGCTGATTGCCGCCGAGGGCGATACGTTGTATGACCTAAAACTGGAGAGTGCTGTTGCCTCAAAGCAAGTAGAAGTGCTAGAACAAGCCAAAAATGATATCAAGAAATACGAAGAGTTAGAGAATATTACTAGAACGGTTGTGCCGCAAGAAAAAGATCAAGCTCGGACTGTATTGGAGTTAGTTAATCTGGCCAATGAGGCCGGTATCAAAATTGTTTCAGTCGAGTTCCCGCAGTCAGAGTTAGGCGCGGTCAGTGGCGGCAGAGGTTCGTCTAAAAATCGCAAGGTAGATAACAACACTACCCAGCTTGTGGCGCTTGACAGCCCTAAAGGGGTATATTCCATGAGTATCCAAGTCCAAGCTGACCCATCAAGGGCTGTGGGCTATGAACAGCTTATAGATTACTTAAGAAAACTAGAAAATAACCGGCGCACCGCCCAAGTCACCAATATCAGTATTAGTCCAAGCGAAGGGGATCGCTCAAAAGTCACCTTCTCTATTAGATTAAATAGCTTCGTAAGGCCATAACCCGGATAACACGTATGAAAGATTCTAAAGCACAATTACAAAAACTCGTCGCCATCCTGCAACGCTACGCGGTTGTTATTTGTTTCGCGGTTTTTGGGGCAATGTATGCCTATTTGATTTACGCCAGTAGCCAACAGACGGTCAACGAACCGCCTGATAGAGAAATCAACGAAAAGTTCCAAGGAACCAAACGACCCAAAGTTGATGACTCGGCCGCTCGTACACTGCAGCAGCTGGAGGATCAGAATATTGAAGTGCGGGCATTGTTTGACGAAGCCCGCAACAACCCTTTCGACGAATAGACTTTTTAGTTAATTACCGTGCAATTCGAGATTTCTCTCGTGCGCCCCAACAATTAGCTTGGCATTCTGATACGGATCCGGCACATAAGTAAACGTGTAGTTTTGCTGTTCGCCTGCGGTCTCTATGACAAGCGTGCCGTATTTGAACAAATGCGCGAATATGCCTTTTTGAGTCACCGTAACATCTTGGACATCACCAATAGAGAGCTGTGATATCTTGCGATTAAAAATAGTAATGTATAGGACTTGGGCTATTTTTTCGTTTGTTACGAATATCACATTACTACGGTATAAAAAGGCGGCTATAAACGTCATGGCAACCGCTGCCAGGGCAAGCAGCAGCAGAATCAGCGAGAACAGCCACCTCAAAGAATTTAGATTGCCGTCGCCGATAAAATTGTCAAAATCAAACCCAGCGGCCAGAGTAGCTATGGCGATAAGCACCAACATCACGAAAATCCCTGTTAGTAATATCAAGGCCAAACCAAATGGATGCTTGCGGATTTCGCTGACCAGCTCTTCTTTGGTGTCAAATTCAATTAGATCAAAATATTTGCGGCCCTCATGAGATAGCCTCTCGCTGGCCTCACGTCTGTGCTCCCTATCCTGCTGGGTCTCTTGCATACTGTTTATTATAACCCGACGAAGTGAGTAAAAAGAAAGCTTGTTTTCTTTTTCGAACGAGTAAAGGTTTCGGTGATACTCAGGGGTATCACTATCAGGCATTACACATTT
>CAZJWS010000036.1:0-1200 GCA_964549985.1 uncultured Candidatus Saccharibacteria bacterium
CCACTACCAGTAGCGCTATATGTGGCCAGAACCACGCTACAGCTAGCGTAGACACCACTGCTAGTGTGGCATCAGCGAACAAATAGCGAAAGAAGGCTTTGCTTTTTAAGCTCTCGAAGCCCCCCGAATGTGGGATAGCATCCAGCAAGAAGTGGCTAAAAGGTGCAACTACAACCGCCACGGCGGGATATTTCTGCAGAGAAATCGCAATTACGGCCCCAAAGAGCCCGTGATTTGTTGCGGTCACACAACCCTCCAAATAATCCAAAGGATCACTGCTGAATAGGCAATCTCGATTACAAGACCCCAGGGCCGCTCGCACCACTGGACCCATTGGTGAAACTTGGTCAGCTTATCGGCCTCGGGCGGCTTCTTGCCTTTGCGCTCAAAAAACCAGTAACGATACGGCCATTTTAGATCAGGCAATATAGCAACGAATGCCGCTGCCCATACATACCAAGCTTGTCCTATTAACAGAGATAGCAGAATAATTAAGCCGACTACATCATAGCCAAGCGAAAAAAATGTAAGCTTCTTATGTTTGAGCGCCTCTGTGTAGCCCCCATTATTTGGATGTCCATGGTGCGGTAGAGCATCAAGCAGAAAGTGGCTGGCAAATGCTAGCGGCAAAGCCACAGCTGGCTGGCTTATTGCGAGTGCAATGGCGGCACCAGTCGCGGAATGGTTGAGTGTGTTCATCTAGCTGCTATTGTAGCAAGTGCTAGACCTTGTTGGCGTCCATGACTTTTTTGGCAATTTCTTCTAAGGTTTTTGGATTTTCCTTCAAGTAACCCTTGGCGGCTTCGCGGCCTTGGCCGATTTTCTCGCCGTTGTATGCAAACCATGCGCCTGATTTCTCTACAATCTCTTTGGTGGTGGCTAGATCGAGCACATCGCCAGCACGTGAGATACCTTCGTTGTACATGATGTCGAACTCGGCTTCGCGGAACGGCGGTGCAATCTTGTTCTTGACTACCTTTACACGCGTGCGGTTGCCAATGACCTGGTCGCCTTGTTTGATTTGTGAAATACGGCGGATGTCCATACGCAAACTTGCATAGAATTTGAGCGCATTACCGCCGGTAGTCGTCTCAGGGTTACCAAACATAACGCCAATTTTCATACGCAGTTGGTTGATGAAAATGACGGTACTTTTACTCTTAGAAATAATAGCCGTCAGCTTACGCAAGGCTTGGCTCA
>CAZJWS010000036.1:1210-9385 GCA_964549985.1 uncultured Candidatus Saccharibacteria bacterium
CATGTGGCTGTCGCCCATATCGCCTTCGATTTCGGCCTGTGGTACCAGTGCGGCCACGGAGTCAACCACGATCAGATCAACCGCGTTGGAGCGCACCAGTGACTCGACAATTTCTAACGCTTGTTCGCCGTTATCCGGCTGTGAAACCAACAAATTCTCCAGATTTACGCCGATACGCTGGGCATACTGCGGGTCAAGCGCGTGCTCGGCGTCGATAAATGCGGCTACCCCGCCCTTTTTCTGTACCTCGGCAATAGCATGCAGGGTCAGCGTGGTTTTACCAGATGATTCCGGCCCGTAGATTTCAATAATGCGGCCTTTTGGGATACCGCCGCCAAGTGCTAAATCAAGCGAAACGGCGCCGGTCGGGAAACACTCCACATTCTGGTGAGTGGATTCGCCCAGGCGCATGATGGTGCCCTTGCCAAATTGTTTTTCGATGTGGTCAACGGCCATCCCTAATGCCTGGGATTTGCCGTCCTGCTTGGTTTCTTTTACGTTTGTATCCTTGGTTGATGCGTCAGACTGTGCTTTTGCCATCGCTACTCTCCTTTATTTAGTGATTCCTTTATATGTCGTCCAGGCTGTCAATGCAAGCATGAACACAATAGAATAATCCTTACATTGAATTCAGTCAAGAATTTTACATAGCTATATATTGCTCATGCTTTTTGGGTTATACTGTGGCCTAAAGATTATGCGTATTTCCGATGCATTGGTTAAGGAGTTACTGCTCAAGAGCGGCAAGGCTACAGAGGAGCAACTCGGGACCGTCCGCGAACAGTCTGGCAACAGCAAGGCGGCGCTTCAAGATGTGGTCATCAAGGGAAATTTGATTTCCGAAAAAGATCTAACCAAGCTGTATGCCGAAGAAATCGAAGTACCTTTTGTTGAGCTTGACCCCAAGAATATCAAGCGCGAAGTCCTAAAACTCATTCCTGAGCGCATTGCGAATCAATATAAAGTAGTGCTCTATGGGCTGGATGAAACCGGCGCAAAACTGTTAGCCACCGAAAACCCTGACGATGTTGAAGGCATTAATTTCCTCAAGAAGCAGCTTGGCGATGATATTCGCATCGCTATGGCGACCAAGCAAAATATCGCCGCCTGCCTGGATCAATATCGCGGCGAGATCGGCACCGAGCTGACCAAAGTAATGACCCCCGAGGAGCTTACCGAAGACCTGGACGAAAATATCTCTGAAGAAGATGTAGCCGAAGATTCGCCCATTGCCCAAACAGTAAACCTG
Organism: uncultured Candidatus Saccharibacteria bacterium; assembly: GCA_964549985.1. Lineage (GTDB taxonomy): Bacteria > Patescibacteriota > Saccharimonadia > Saccharimonadales > JACDBH01 > CAZJWS01. The sequence goes on from CAZJWS010000036.1 coordinate 2,460, forward strand.
CTTATTGAATACGCAGTAAAGGTTGGCGCAAGTGACATCCATATCGAACCAAGGGAGAACTTTGTGTCGGTCCGCTACCGCACCGACGGTATCCTCAAAGAAACCAACAAACTACCCAAGAAAGTTATGGCAGCGCTAGTGTCACGCATCAAGATCCTCAGTAACTTGAAGATTGATGAGCGGCGCGCGCCGCAGGACGGCCGATTTAAAATTGCTGCCAATGGCAACATTTATGCCATGCGCGTCTCTACACTGCCGATTGTCGATGGCGAGAAAGTAGTTATGCGCGTGCTGAACGAGTCTAGTAAAGCATCGAGCCTTGAGGAACTTGGCTATTGGGGACGCAGCCTGCAGACTATCAACGAAGCCATTGTGCAGCCCCATGGCATGATTTTAGTCACCGGCCCAACTGGTTCGGGCAAAAGCACGAGTTTGTTTAGTGTACTTTCTATGATCAATAGTCCGGCAGTTAACATTTCTACCGTTGAAGATCCTGTAGAGTACCGTGTGCCTGGCACCAACCAGACCCAGGTAAATCCGATTGCCGGGATGACCTTTACCAGCGGCCTGCGTGCCCTCCTCCGCCAGGACCCGAATATCATCATGGTGGGAGAGATTCGCGACGGCGAAACCGCTGGCCTAGGCGTCCAGGCAGCCCTAACTGGTCACTTAGTTTTTAGTACTCTGCACACCAATAATGCGGCAACCTGTCTACCCCGTTTACTCGACATGGGTATTGAGGCATTCCTGATTGCCAGCACTGTACGTGCGGTGGTGGGCCAACGCCTGGTGCGCCGACTCTGTGTGGAGTGCCGCGAGAGCATTGAACCGGATGCCGCTACCGTTAAGAAGATTGCCGAGACTTTCCGGATTGACGATGCAGCCATGATGAAATACGTCCATCAGCTGGAACAACAAGCCCTAGAAGGCGGTATTGGCAAGAGCAATCAGGGTAAGCAAGCCAGTGATCAGCTTAGTACCTCCGAGTCCAAGATACATCGCATTTGGAAGGCCCACGATGGTGGCTGTGATGCTTGTAACAAAACCGGCTACAAGGGTCGTATCGGTATCTACGAGGTCTTACACAACTCAGAATCTATCCAGAAATTAATTGTTGGCAATGCTACCTCGGAAGTTATTAATCAGCAGGCTATCAAAGAAGGTATGGTCACCATGCAAATGGATGGTTTTATTAAGGCGCTGCGCGGCCAAACCAGCATCGAAGAAATTTTACGTGTAACGGCAACGGGCGAAGGTTAATATGAGTACAGAGTACACAGTACAGAGTACAGAGCAAAAAGTCAGTCTAGTCTATACTCCGTACTCTGAACTATGTACTAAAGCGACTACAAGGAGCTTATAAGGGATGGAGTTTACTTATACCGCACACGATGAAAAAGGCGCTCAGATCTCGGGCAAAATTACTGCCACGAGCAAGGACCAGGCGGCCGAACTGCTACGTAAACGCGGCTTGACTTCGCCGCTTGTTAAGCCGATCCACGGCACGGGCGGCAAAAAAGAGATCAAACTACCTGGTAGCGGCAAGGTCAAGACCAAAGCCCTAGTGGTCTTCACTCGTCAGTTTGCCACCATGATTGCTGCCGGCGTGCCCATGCTCCGCTCTCTCAATACACTCAAAGAACAGTCAGCTTCCCCTGCCCTTAAGGAGGTGTTGGAAAAGGTTGTAGCCGATGTCCAGGGTGGTGCACAGTTGTCCGATGCACTTGCTAAGCACCCTAAGGCCTTTTCTGAAGTCTACATAAACATGGTTCGTGCCGGTGAAACCGGTGGTATTCTGGACCAAATTCTCAATCGCCTGGCTACACAGGTAGAAAAAGATGCCAGCATCAAGGCTAAGTTCAAGAGCGCCATGATTTACCCGGTTGTAGTAGTAACGGTTGCCATAGGTGCTGTTGGCTTCCTGATGGTCGGTGTTGTGCCAAAGCTGGCTGGCATTCTAGAGGGTGCCGGCGGCCAACTACCGATACAAACCAAGATCATCTTAGCCATGAGCGACTTCCTGCTGACCAAGTGGTATATCCTGATTGCAGGCATAGTATTGGCTTTCTTTGCATTCAAGAAGTACACTGGTACGCCCGCCGGCAAGTACAAGTACCACAGGCTTCTGCTCAGAATCCCTATTTTTGGCAATATCATCCTAAAAGTGAACGTAGCACGGTTTGCCCGCACCTTTAGTTCACTCATGGCTGCCGGAGTTACGGTGATTGATGGACTACAGATTACTGCCGGGGCCCTAACCAATCTAGTGGTGCGCAAAGCCCTCACCGATAGTATCGAGAGTATTAAGAACGGAGGCAACATTGCCGATTCCCTAGGTAAGAGCAATGTACTGCCAGCCATTATCATCCAGATGACTGCTGTGGGTGAAGAAACGGGTAAAATTGGCGAGGTGCTGGACAAAGTCGCTGAATTCTATGAAGAAGAAGTGGATCAAATCACCAGCGGACTCGCTTCCATCATCGAGCCTATCCTCATTGTAGGCCTCGGTGGTATTGTTGGCTTCATCGTTATGAGCGTGCTTGGACCTATCTTGTCTATCCAGGGAACTGTGTAAAAAAGTTGACAATGAAACCACAAGCATTATACTCTTGAGGTATTATCAAAAAATTAAAGATAAGAATAAGCATTCTAAAGGAGTGGACTTAAAATGCGAAAACTAAATCAAAAAGGTTTCACCATTATCGAGCTTTTGGTGGTAATCGTAATTATCGGTATCTTGGTTGCATTGACCTTGCCTAACCTCTTTAGTGCCCAGGCCAGGGGACGAGACTCAGACCGCAAGAACGAGCTCAAGAACCTTCAGCAGAAGCTTGAGACCTACTTCAACGACAACGACGGCTACCCAGCAGCACTTGCTGATCTGGAACCAGCCCCAACTGCTGATGAGATTGCAGGGCCTCGTGACGACGCGTATGGCTACGACAGTGATGGTGACTCATACACCCTAACTGCCACCCTTGAAAACGATGGTGACAAAGATGCGGTTAACGGTGTTTACACTCTGACAAGCGTAAACCAGTAATAAACGTACCTTTAGGAGACATCAACCGGTTGCGATATGCAGCCGGTTTTTGTTATGCTTAAGCTTAAGCATGAAGAAAAACAGCCAGGGTGGGTTTACCCCGTTAGAGACTGCCGCTAACGGAAGCACAGCTCGTTATAACCCTATGCGCAAGTTGCATGGGTCTCTAACGGGGTTTACTCTCATTGAGCTTATTGTAGCCATTACGGTTACCGGTCTTATTGTGGTAGGCCTTACTAATCTGTATATCCTGATAGAGATTACTCAGCGCAAAACGTATCATCTGGAAATCGCTACCCGTGCTGGTGAGCGCCAAATCGAGTCACTACGTAATGCCCAGTACAATAACCTGACACCCGGTGTTGATATCAACTTTACAAGTAATCTGCCGGCCGACCTGCCATCGCCCAAATCTGGTACCGTTGTCGTAACCGAACCTAATGACGGCCTGCGCCGCGTCGACGTAACTATCACCTACAAAGAGGGTAGCGGCACCAAAACTATTAAACAAAGCTCTATGATTGGTGTTATAGGAATCGGGCAATGAACAAGAAGCAACTCTCACCGCAACAGGCTGGTTTTACGATCATTGAAATGTTGGTGGCAACGGTGGTTGCCAGTCTGCTCATGATTGGCATCATGACTTTCCTTACTACGACACTCGTCAATAATTCGGTTCGTAGTATACGTGCCGACCTCTACCGCGAGGCTCAGCTCACGCTGGATGTACTCACCAAAGACATCCGTCTCTCAGCAGCTGCCGATGAACAGAATCGCTGGGAAGACGAATTTTCGCCCAATGCCGCCAGCACCGCCGGGCTGGGCTGGGAGTCCGATGCTGACACCCTGGTCCTTGCCACTGCAGCAGAAGATGGCAGTGGAGATATCCTATTCCAGGATGCTACTCATTACATTACCCACAAAGACAATAATATCTACTACTTACAAAATGGCAGCCTATACAAGCGCATCCTCCCCGCTGATGTTCCAGACAACTCGGCCAACCGCACTTGCCCGGCTGCGTCTGCCAGCGCCAGTTGCCCGGCCGACCGCGAGCTTGTTAAAAACGTCAGTAACTTCGATATCCACTACTATAACAGCATGGATGAAGAGGTTGGCCCGGCCGAGGCTCGCTCCGAAGAGGTCAGCCTTACGTTGCAAAAGACCAAATACAACCGGACGGTAACAGCCGAGTACACCACAAGGACGGTATTTAGAAATGAATAAGAGAATCAGCAATCACTTTAAGTCTCTTAACCGCTCACAGCAAGGCGTCGTGCTCATTACCGTGCTGTTTATTAGCCTGCTCCTCACCTTTGTCGGCCTCTCCCTGGCGGATGTAGCTATTGCCCAATTCAGCCGTACCAACAAAAATGTCTTTGTCTCCAACTCTTTACTCTCGGCCGAGGCAGGAATAGAGCGGACTTTATATGAGTTCAACCAAAATGGTGCCTTTGCCGGCTTTTCCGAAACCAACTTCTATAATGATTCCACTCAAGGACGTGGTACTTTTGAGACTACTATCACCGCCGGCTCTGGACCCAACGAGCGTGTTATTACTTCAACCGGCCGCACCTATCGCTACGGCAACAATGTGATCGAAAGCACCCGCAAAGTCCGTGTAACGGTAGTGGGAACCGTTTCGCCCGGCTATTCGGTACACAGTGGTGTAGGCGGCCTTATTCTTAGCGGCAGCGCCAATATTACCAACTCCAAGCTCTATATCAATGGCGGTATCACCATGTCCGGTGCTGCGCGCATTGGTAGCGCAAGTCAACCACTTGACGTCTTTGTAGCCAACCAAAAGTGCCCTAGCGGTGCCACCCCCGGCCCAACCTACGCACAAGTTTGCGGCAGTGGTCAGCCTATCAGCATGAGTGGTAGCTCTCGTATCTATGGTAATGTCTGCGCAACCGGTCAGACTCAGTCAGTTTTTGGATCTGCTAATATCACTGGTGGTTCAACCGGCACCGGACTGCAGACAGGCTGTACTGCACCAGTTTCTCCTATGCCCACGTACGATCGTGCCGCTCATATAGCCAAAATGTCCACCGTAGCTACGCCTAGCAATATTATTTATGATTGCAGTAGCTGGAAAAATCCCGAGGGTTTTGTGCGTACCTGGCCAGCCAATATCCGTATGAATGGCAATGTCAGCTGGTCTTCAAGCTGCGATCTTACCATCACGGGCGATGTATACATCACTGGCAACCTCGATATAGGCGGCTCTGCCCGAATACGTATAGCCAACTCGCTGGGCACCACCAGGCCGGTTATTGTTGTTGACGGCACTATCAATGTGGCCGGCTCATCACAGCTCATCCCGAACTCCAGCGGCACTGCCGCTCACTTCATAAGCTTCCGAAGCTCTGCAGCCTGTACTCCATCGTGTGCCACGGTGACCGGTAATGATCTATACAATTCACAAAATCTGACTACCGTTAATGTAGCAGGTGCCGGCAATTATCCTGGCACTGTCTTCCAGGCCTACTGGTCCAAAGTCATCCTGGGTGGTAGCGGTAATATGGGTTCAGCCATTGGTCAGACTATCGACCTCAGTGGTGCCGGCAACATTGTCTTTGGCACTACGCTGTCATCGGGTACAAGTACTTGGACTGTTCGCAGCTACCAATACGACTTTGATTAATTTGACCATTTCTGCAAATCTGCCATAGGATCCCAAAAAAGCCTGTTTAAACCATAAGCGATTTGCTATACTAAGTACCGAATATACAATAGGGGCACCGCTGGAGACACGTGGGCAAATCAGATACACAAACACTTTTTTATAAGGACAAGCCGCTGTTTGGCCTTGATATTGGTTTTAACACTATCAAGGTTATGCAGATTTATAGCGACGGCAAGTCCAATAGCGTAGGCGGCTATGGTGTGATTAAGTTTGACTCCAATGCTATCAAAGAAGGGGTCATTGAAGACTACGAAGCACTTGCCAAAGCTGCTGTGGAGCTTTTTGACAAGAATATTATTGGTACTATCACTACCCGTCGTGTGGCGGCTACCCTGCCCGCCTCCAAGGCCTACCAGCGTGTTATGAGCGTTCCTGCCAAACTCAGCAGAAAAGAGCTGGATGAGGCTGTCCGTTCCGAAGCCGAACAGTATATCCCCATTCCATTGGATGATCTTTATCTAGACTACACCGCTACTACCAACATCGGTGATAATCGTGAAGTGCTCGTGGTGGCGATTCCCAAAAACATTGTGGATTCATATATGAAGTTTTTTGCGGTACTGGGCTTAGAGGTATGCGCACTGGAGACGACCATCTCAGCCGCCAGTCGCATCATTGCAAAGGCAGAAAATAGTGATGACATTCCGACTATTCTGATAGACCTTGGTTCGCTCTCAGTTGATTTGACTGTGTTTGACAAGAATCTGGTGGTAAACGGCACCATCCCCGGTGGTGGTGATGATTTTAGCAATCGCATCGCCGAAATACTAAGCATCGAAAAGGCCGAAGCCAACACCCTAAAAACCAAATACGGCCTAGGTGTGAGTAAAAATCAAGCGGAGATTCGCGAGGCCCTCAAGCCACAACTTGATTCGCTTATCAAAGAAATCCGCCGTGTTGTACGCTACTACGAGGAACGTACCGAAGGTGCAAGTACCATCGGTCAGATCATAACCATGGGAGGTGGTGCTAATATGCCCGGCCTTGTTGATTACCTTACCGATAATCTACGTATTCCTACCCGTATGTGTAATTTCTGGAGTGAGTTTGAGCTAGACAAACTGCAACCACCACACGAAGCCGAACGCTCACTGTATGTTACCGTAGCCGGTGCTGCCATAATTGATCCCAAGGAGATCTGGAGATGAGTATGATCAACCTCATGCCCCCAGCTCAAAAAGAAGCCATCTGGTA
>CAZJWS010000037.1:0-9345 GCA_964549985.1 uncultured Candidatus Saccharibacteria bacterium
CCATTTATGAGGTCAAGCGCCTGATCGGCCGTAGCTTTAGCGACAAAGAAGTCCAGCGCGACCTTAAGCTTATGGGCTACGAAATCGTAAAGTCCAATAACCATGTCAAGGTGAAGATGGGCGACAAAGAGTACAGCCCAGAAGAAATCAGCGCCATGATCCTGGGCAAGCTCAAGGCTGACGCCGAAGCTTTCTTAGGCCAGCCAGTGACCGAAGCTGTCATTACCGTACCTGCATACTTTGACGACTCGCAGCGCCAGGCTACCAAGGACGCCGGTAAGATTGCTGGTCTTGAGGTCAAGCGTATTATCAACGAGCCAACCGCTGCGGCACTGGCGTACGGTCTGGACAAGGGTGCTAAAACAGATGAAAAGATCGCTGTATACGATCTCGGTGGCGGTACCTTTGATGTTTCTATCCTCGAACTTGGCGATGGTGTATTCGAGGTTAAGTCTACCAATGGTGACACCCACCTTGGCGGTGCCGACTTTGACCGCGTGATTGTGAATTACTTCGTGGACGAGTTCAAAAAAGAGCACGGTATGGACATCTCGAGCGACAACGCCGCCATGCAGCGCCTGCGTGACGAAGCCGAAAAGGCCAAGATCGAACTGTCTACCGCTAATGAGGTTAACATCAACTTGCCGTTCCTGACCGCCGATGCCGATGGTCCTAAGCATTTTGAGCACAAGCTAACCCGCGCCAAGCTCGAAAACCTGGTTGGCGATCTGATTGCCAAAACCGCCGGACCTTGCGAGAAGGCTCTCAAAGATTCTGGCCTGAGCGCCAGTGACATCGACGCCGTGGTGCTGGTTGGTGGTATGACCCGCATGCCGGCCGTGCAGGAGCAGGTCAAGAAAATCTTTGGCAAGGACCCTATGAAGGGCGTAAACCCTGACGAAGTGGTAGCCGTAGGCGCCGCTATCCAGGGTGGCGTACTCCAGGGTGATGTTAAGGACGTGCTGCTGCTGGACGTAACTCCGCTGAGCCTTGGTATCGAAACCATGGGCGGTGTCAGCACCAAGCTGATCGAGCGCAACACTACTATCCCAACCAGCAAATCAGAGGTCTTTAGTACTGCCGCAGACAACCAGAATCAAGTAGAAATCCATGTACTCCAGGGCGAGCGCGAATTCGCCGCAGACAACAAGTCACTCGGCCGCTTTGTGCTAGACGGAATCCCACCCGCCCCACGCGGCGTACCACAGATTGAAGTCACCTTTAACCTAGATGCTAACGGTATCCTGAATGTCACCGCCAAAGACAAGGGCACTAGCAAAGAGCAGAGCATCACCATCCAGGGCTCATCTGGATTGTCTAAGGACGAAGTTGAGAAGATGGCCAAAGACGCCGAAGCCCACGCCGAAGAAGACAAGAAAAAGCGCGAATCCGTCGACGCGCGCAACCAGCTGGACAGCGCTATTTACGGTGCCGAAAAACTCAAGGCCGACAACGGCGATAAGCTGAGCGACGAAGACAGGAAAACTCTCGACGAAGCTGTCGAAGAAGCCAAGAAAGTGGCCAAAGATGACAAGGCCGACAAAGACGCGCTTGAAGCTGCTGCCAAAGCACTCAGCGATAAGTTGATGCCAATTGGCGCCAAGATGTACGAGCAAGCTGCTAAGGAAGAGGCTCCAGCCGAAGATGCTGAAAAATCAGAAGAAACCGAAGACAAGAAAGACAAAGACGAGCCCGTAGAAGGCGAAGTCGTCGATGACAAAGAGAAATAATTCAAATGGCAACGCAGGAACAAGTAGCCACTAACTGGATTGATCCAGATATCGCTGCCTACAACGAGGCGGCAGGCATAACAGCCGTTTTTTCTTCTAACGAGGAAGCCTTCAGGCGATTTTTTGAAGAAACTTGGCTTGAGCCTCGATTCGATAGCCTGAGGCCTACCTGGGGTCCCTTGCTCAACGACATCGAACCAGCAGGCCGGGTATTGGCAAAAACCGCACTGTGGTCAGTGGCTAGAATGCGATTCAAGGACATCGATGAGTTGGTGACTAACCCACGTGACTAAATCCAATCTTTGCCAGCTTTGGCTTATCTGTGCCGATAAACCTGAGGCGGATAAAATCACCAAGGTTTTGCTAGAGAAGCAGCTAGTCGCGTGCGCCAAGTAGTTGCCTGTGGGCTCTGATTTCCTCTGGAAGGGCAGTGTGGATCATAACGAAGAAATTTTGCTGGTCATGGATAGCCGTGAAGACTTATTTGATCAAATCGAAGCCGAAATAGCCAAGCTTCATAGTTACGAAACATTTGTATTGCAAGCCGTGCCGGTGGCAAAAGTCTCAAAATCAGCTACAAAATGGCTAAACGAAGTGCTAGACTCCGAGGATAAGTAAGGAGTAACTTATGGCTAGTCCTGATATAGTTGGCTCACCAGAGTTCACAGAGTTCCTGATCGAGGCCAAGCAGCATGGCTACGGTGCTGAGGGTAATGAGCGTACTACAACAGAGAGTGGTGCGTATGTTGGAAGCTATGCTGCTGGACCATTCCGCTATGTTGACAACTATGTTGGCGGCAATCCATATGCTGGATTCGAGCATGTTTCGTATGATGCCGGCGATGGTCACAAGCCGGTCTGGGCAATGAGCTACTACGAAACCCAGCTTGATATGTCAGGAAGCGAACTTTTCGCGATCATGAAAAAGGTACTCATTCAGCCTGATCCGGATCTGCCACTTCGTGGTCCCAAAGAATGGCAGGATGGTGATGTGCGTTATTGGACGCAGCCCGTATCACGCGGTGCAGAACTCGAGAAATTTGATGTAGAAGAGTTCATTGCTATTGGCAACCGCCGTCTGTACACAGCCAGATTCATGGGCGGATTAGTGAATCACTTGTAACTATGCGTATATACAGAGCAACAACCAAAGATGATCTAGCGGCAATCTGCGTGCAGATGCAACCTGGCAATTGGGCTACAGATAACGAAATGACTGCTTATGAGCCGGGACTTCTTAAGGCATTTCTAGGGAAGGGTAACTATTTGGTATTAGTCCTTGACGGTGACAAAATCGCTGGTGCGGCTACGGCATATCCTTTGCCGCATCCGGCTGCGGATGGCAGCAGCCTGTACGTGCACGAAGTAGATACGCATCCAAACTACCGCCGGCAAGGTGTAGCGACCATGTTGATGCAAGAGATGTTTAAAATTGCTAAAGAGCAGGGGCTGTATGAAGTTTGGGTCGGTGCCGACAAGGGCAATAAGCCGGCACATAACTTGTACAAAAAGCTCAATCCCTACGAACAAGATCCCTGCATGATTTATGCCTACAAGCTCTAACCTTCGGGTGATTCCTCAAGCGCCTCGAGTGTTTTATTCCGGTCGTCAAAGTATTGTCTAAAGTGTGTGTCGAGTGCGGGTATCAGATCGGGTTCCTCACTGCCAAGATATGAATGGGCCTCGTTGTAGTAATCTTCGCCGGTGAATTTGCTGAATTTTTCGACCAATTTGGCATCTGAGCGCTCAATTTGTTCGTCTAGGGCCGTTTTGAGGCCCTCCAGCGTGTTTTTATCCAAACGGCTGTAACCTACATGTAGCATCTCGTGGGCTGCTGTAACGATTGATCGGTTATACTGGGCGGTCGAATGGTCATTAAGGATGTATATATTCCTGCCAACGGTGCAGCCTAGAGCATCAGAACCGCATTTTTCACGGATCTCTGTACGGTCTACAAACTGCGGGTCCAACCGGTAAAACAGCTTGCGCCCGTACTCGCTCATGCCCGCATCGGTGGCTATTTGGGTGACTTCGCTAGAGGGTGTATAGCTTCTAAAAAACCACCAGTCGCTAATAGCGGTAGCGTTCTTAACGGCAATCAACCCAAATATCCCCACAAAAAGCAGGATAACAAGGTCGATCAAGGTGCGCTTTTTCATCCTGTCACCACTATAACAGCTTGAGACAAGGAGAAATAGTTGACAAAAGCATAAGTAATATGCTATAATACTAACGAGGATGAAACAGAGCCTCAGCTATGCTAATAATAGCTGTTTTATTATCACAAAAGAGTTAAACTGGACTTAATAAACTAATTTGCCGGAGACAGAGCATGGCTGAACGTATTGGTTATGATTATGACGAAGAGTCGCGCCGCAGTCTTGCGGCACTGGTAAACTCGCTGCCAGAACTCTTTGATCAAGAAGATTATAACTGCGTGGTACCGTTTGTTGATGGGCTACAGGCTCGATATGACACAGAGTGGGTAAGGGTAATGAACCGGCAGATTTTTGCGCAAGAGCACCAGCCTGGAATCACAGAAGCAGTACCTGCAAACTTTGCCGAAGAGTTGCAGGCTCGTCTTATAGGCGGGCTTCCAGCTGCAGACTCGGTAGAAATAGTTATTGATAAGCCGGGCCAGGTCTAGCACTCAGGCACCCAAAGTGCTAAAATGGGAGCTGATTATGGCAGAAAAAACAGCTTTTTTATGCGATACATGTCCAGCAAAAAATGTGGCCGGGATTGACTTAGATTTATATGGTTCCTGTAGCTTCTTTACTCTTGATTCGTTTCGGCAAACACGAGGTTATCGTTTAGAGCATGCCCATGACTATGCATCCAATGACGAGATGGCAGAGATGAGCTCGTCGGCACTTAGGTATTATGATGAGGAGACAGATGAAACATACGAAGGACGAGGTGATCTTGCAGCTGCGCGTATGGGGATCTTATGTGCAGAAAACTTTCTGAACGGTGACTGCTCAAAAGACCTTGCTCAAATCCTTCGAGAAAGTGAGATAGATTTCTAATGGCTGAAAAACGTGATTACTATGAAACTCTTGGCGTGGGCAAAAGCGCCTCTGACGACGAGATCAAAAAAGCCTTCCGCAAAAAGGCCATCGAATATCACCCCGACCGTGGCGGTGATGAAGCCAAGTTCAAAGAAGTCAACGAAGCCTACGAAGTCCTCAAGGACAAGTCCAAGCGCCAGCGCTACGACCAGTTTGGCCATGCTGGTGTAGGCGGCAATGGTGCAGCGGGCAATCCTTTTGAGGGATTCGGCGGCTTTGGCGGTGCTGGCGGCGGGCAGAATGTGCACTTTGACTTTGGCGACCTAGGCTTGGGTGATATCTTCGGCAGCTTCTTCGGCGGCGGCCAGCAGCAGCGCGGACGGGCCAAGCGCGGCCGTGATGTTGAGACTGATGTGGTTATTACCTTCGAGCAAGCCGTCTTTGGCACCGAAGTCGAGCTCAATATGGTCATGGAAGATACCTGCGACCACTGTAAAGGTACCACCGCCGAGCCGGGCCACCAGCTTGTAACCTGTGATACCTGCAAAGGCTCTGGCCAGATGATGAATGTGACCCGCACGATCTTTGGCAACATCCAGCAGGCGGTGGTCTGTCCTACTTGCCATGGTACCGGCAAAGTTCCCGAGAAGGCTTGTACGGTCTGCAAAGGCAAGGGCACGCGGTCCAAGAACCAAGAGGTCAAGCTCAAGATCCCGGCCGGTATAGATGATGGGGCGACTATCCGCTTGCGTGAACATGGCGAGGCTATGGCCAACGCACCGCGTGGAGATTTATATGTAAACATCAGAGTCAAGGCACACAAGCACTTTACCCGCGAGGGCGATCTGATTCTGTCCGAAGAACAAGTCTCGATGATAGACGCGGCTCTTGGTGCCGAGATTCAGGTGCAAACGGTCGATGGCCTGGTAACCATGAAGGTCCCTGCCGGTACTCAGAGCGGCACCGACTTCAAACTCTCTGGCCACGGTGTTCCGCACCTGCGCGGCAGTACCCGCGGGGCGCATATTGTAACTGTGAATGTCGAAACCCCTCGTGATCTTAGCAAGGAACAGATAGAGATCCTCGAACAATTTAAGACGGCGAGGCCTGGCAAGCGAGGCTTTTTCAAGTAGTTTGCTAAGCGTAAGCTTTTCAGGCATAATCAGGGGTAACTATGAAACCTCTGAAACAAGACCAGAGTGGATTTATTACGATGATTGTCGTTATTTTGGCTATTCTGGCCGCCATTATTTGGCTGGTTTACACCCGTGTTGTCAGCGCGGGTAAGTAGCTATAATGCTATTGCTTAAAATACAATAGTGTGTTATAATTACAGTATGACCGCACTGTCATCTGAAAAGTTACATATCATTGAAGCCGACCGCACGGCCTTTGTTGAGGCGGGTGGTACCCCTGAGGCGTATAATCAAACCCTTACCGCGCTTGGGGATCAGGCGCAACTGCGTGAAGATCGGATGCGCGATATTACTACCTTTGCTTGGTTGCCTGAACTTCCAGAGGAGAGGGCTTTTGCACTCTATGACCGGATGTTAGATGGGGAGCGCACGCATGCTGCCCCAAACCTGCGTATGGCCGATTATGATGATGGAACCGCCACAAAAGAGGATGACCTGGTTATTATTGAAGGCTCAGATGCAACCCGCTTACTGACGGCCGAGCATGCGACCAACCCTGTACGCAAAAAGACTGGTGTACGTGAGGGTGCTGATACCGGCACCGCTGGCCTGACAGCAGTTCTGGCCGAGGACTTGGATGTTCCTGCACTTATTCTCACCGGTCGCCAGACCAGCAATGCAGCCGTAGACCTAGACCACCAGCTCAAGCATGCAGTCAGTGGACGCGTACATAATTTGGGACGCTTTGTATCTATTCACGGCATGCTTCCCGGCAAGGTTTTGTCGGTAGCCGACGATTCAGAAATTCATGCAATCATCGGCCTGGGCAAGCAGCCTAATGAGCGGTCGTACGCCTTTGCCCAGAAGATTAAAAATCATGCCCGCGATATGCTTGGCCTGCGTATAACTTTGGGCGAAGAGCGTTATATGACATTTATAGATGGCGTGCTTAACCGCAACGATGAAGGCCAGCCAGCCACGTCTATCTTGGACGCCCGTGGTGCTGGTTCGACCGTCAACTTTATAAACAACCAGCCAGATGCCGAGGTAGCACAGCGGCTTGCTTTGCAGGTGGAAACAACCCGCATGCTCCGGTTTATGCCCGATGACCTTGAAGTCCGTGATCTTAAGTCACGGGTTATGGGTATGTATCTGGGCTACTGTCTGCTTCGCGATGTAATTGGCTTGCCCGAATAAGTGCCCGGAGGCTATGCTAAGTCGGTATGAACGCTTTACTACTTTTCAATCAGGCCAGTATCGATAAAAAGCAGGCCGATCCAGTTCAGCTGACAAAGCTACTGAATGAGGCTGATCCCACCGGCCAGTATGATTACGCCGTATTCGAGAATTTAACATTTTACATCTCAAATGAAAAAACAGAGGTGATCGACACCGTAACGGGCAAAGATCTGGCCGGCTATGACGCAGTTTACTTCCGCTATTGGGGAGAGACTCAGGCCTTTGCGATTGCCTGCGCCCGCTACCTTGACACCAAGGGTGTGCCGTTTGTTGATGAAGAAGTCCTTCGTAAGGGCTCGTATAACAAGCTTAACCAGTATATGAACTTATGGGCGGCCGGTGTGAGGATACCAAATACACTTGTAGCGCCAAACAGTGTCTTGCTCAAGCACTACGCTGAATACTTCAGCGGGTTTCCGGTGCTTATCAAAGCTGTGAGCGGCACCCGCGGCTCAGACAACTATGTAGTTCATAGCGAAGAAGAGTTGACTCAGAAATTACAAGAGAACCCAGATCTAATATTCACCATGCAGAATCTTATTCCAAATGACGGTGATTACCGGGTGATTGTTATGGGCGACACAATTCCACTAGTAATCCACAGGCGGGCAGTGAGCGGCTCGCACCTTAATAACACTTCTCAGGGCGGGGCGGCCGAAGTTGTTGACCCAGAGAGCCTGCCAGAAGCCGTCAGGCAGCAAGCTATTGCAGCCTGTAAATACTTTGGCCGCACTATTGGCGGCGCCGATGTCATGCACTCGACAGAAGATGACCAGTTTTACTTCTTAGAAATCAACCGTTCTCCACAGATTGACCACAGCAGCTTCGAGCCCGAAAAGGCCCAAGCCCTTACGGCTTATTTACGCAGCATTGCCAAGTCCTAGGCAGTCCGTTGGTAGGCGGTGGTGCTCATCACGAACAGCACATTCCGGTGCTCTGATGAATCAAAAGACTTGTTTTTAGAGGTCTTGGCAAATGCATTTACCGTATCAACTAGGTAGGTGCCATCGGGGCTAACCGACTGCTCGCACTCTGCGTAAATACGATCTGCCAGGTTTGCGGTATAGCCGCACATCTGTGCACAGACCAAAAACTCTAGCTTGTTGTCCAGGCTGATACGATCAAATTGCTCCGCAATAATAGCTTCAAGCCGCGTCAGCATCTTGAGATAATCAGACTTCCGAACAGGGTTAACAGGCCGGGCATAGAAGTTTGTATCCGCGATAATACAGTGTGTGTACAGATAGATAAGCAGCCGGATATGCTCTGGATCGCTCAAATCATAGCCATCGCCAAGGTTATACAATTTTGCCGTATCGATGAGCAAAGAGTCATGGTCAGGAAAGAGGTGTTCGAGCAAGTACAGGTAATTGACCGCATAGGTAGAAAGTATGCGCAGTGCCGGCTCATCATCCACAAGCGAGCGAGCCAGTTCGGCTAATTGCTCATATCTGACAAGTTCGAGCAGCTGGTCGAGATGGTCTATGCCAAAATAGACCCGCATATGCCGTACATGAAAGAGCATCAAATTGCGGCCATTGAGTTCCGGATACTGCTGAAAGTATGGTTGGCGCAGGTCCGCCGCGCTGATGCCGGGAGAGGGGAGTAGATCCTTGAGTTTAAGCAACTCACGTTTTGAGGCGGTTTCCTCAACCGGCAGGCTTTCCTTGAGGCCAAGTAGCAGATGCGTGCAGTCTTGGTCATTGTTCCAGAGCGAGAGCCGGCCAGCGAAATGGAGTTGTTTCTCCAGGGGTAGATCATCAAAATGGTCCAAGTAATATTGCCTGACATGACGGGCTAAATCCATATAGTAAAAGTATCATAATCATAAGCAAAAAGGTATTGAAAAATTTACACGTTTATGCTATAATTAATAGGTTATGGCTCAAGAAGTAAGCAAACAGATAATTGGCCGCGTAGAAAAAGTGTCGTTTCCTGAACTGGGGATTGATACGGTACACGCACGTATTGATACCGGCGCACAGACAAGTGCGATTTGGGCCTCTTCAATGCGCGAAAAAGATGGCCAACTGGAAGTTGTTTTCTTTGCCAAAGGTCATCCTCGGTACACTGGTAAGCCAGTTGTATTTAATGACTTTACCCTTGGCATGGTGGCTAGCTCTAATGGTCAGGCCGAAGAGCGCTACAAGATACGTACATTGATTTGTATTGGTGGTAAACGGATTCGTGCTAGACTAACGCTAGCGGACCGGAAATCCCAAGTTTATC